>NZ_JAWOTX010000001.1:0-169627 GCF_033339115.1 Vibrio sp. 947
CATGAGTAGTTTTACAGGCAAAGCCGAAACGGATGATAACCACCTACTGAAGTAGGTGGTTTAGGGCTGAAAATAAAAATGGACCGCATGTAGCAGTCCATCTCAATTCATCATTCAGTTCGCACTATCTTTCTAAAAGGATTAGAAGTTTTCGTTAATGTGCGCTTCGAAACGAACAAAATCGTTTTCGATATCTGCGTTCTTCATCACGTCGTAACAAGCGAATGTAGGCAGTGCTGACATACCAAAGAAGCGGAAGTTAGCGTGCATGTGGAACATCAAATCGTCCACGCCTTTACCTTGGAATAGGTATTCGCTCTCATCATCAAACGATTCTTCTGGCGCGTTGAATGTCAGTGACAGCATGTATTTGCTGTTGGTTTGAGTGCCGCCTGTACCATAGTTTTTCTTTGGTTCTTCTGCGCTACGGCCATCGAATGCACATAGTGCGCCGCCCATACCCGCAGTAAACACGTCGTCCATGTATTTTTTGAATGACCAAGGCACAGACATCCAGTTGATTGGGCTTTGGATGATCACGCGATCAGCCCACTCAAAGTGTGCGAGTTGCTCATCTACGTTGATCTCATCTTGCATTGTCACAACGCGAACCTCATGGCCTTTTGCTTGCAGAAGCGTCTGTGCTTTGTCGACAAGAGAAGCATTTAGACGACCTTCTGAATATGGTGATGGTTCGTGTGCATTGATGATCAGTACGTTGCTCATGGGATTACCTTTAAATAAGTTCACAAGATGACGCAGTAACCATTGTGCGTCGGATGTGGTTTATTATGGTAACCTAGAAATATAGTGCAATTAGTTAACTTTTAGTAACCTACGTAATTTTTTATTATATCACTGTTTTTAAAACATATATTTTTTCAATTTTTTATTCATCGTTATTTTACGATTAATTTTTTCATCGAGTTGTTGCATCTTCTACAGAGCAAGCGTACACTTTATCGCAATTCGACGATTAACTATTAAGGCCAGCGAATGAGTGATAAGTGCAAGGACACGTGCGAAGTTGTTTTTCAGACAACGCAACAACAGCTCGAGAAAGAACAAACTCTCGCAGCGCAAGCAAAAGCTTTGTCGCATCCAGCACGTTTGCGCATTCTGCATATCCTGCACACGCTCGATACCATGGGCGGTTGTTTGAACAGTGATTTGGTTTCTGAACTGGGTCTTGCGCAATCTACTGTTTCCGAGCACTTGCGTATTCTCAAGCAAGCAGGCTTTATCAGCGCCGAGCCAAACCCACCTAAGGTGTGTTACCGCATTCAACGCGACGCGTTTGATCAGTTCAATCTAGGATTTTCCAAGTTATTTGATTAATTCCCTTTGCACGCTGGTCAGGCGTGCAGAGATAAACTATACCTTTAACTATCGCCTTTCGACGATAAACGAATAAGAGAACACTATGACTACTCAAGTTTTAAATAGTGCCAGCGACAAAATGAGCTTCTTGGACCGTTACCTAACGGTGTGGATTTTTGTCGCAATGGCAATCGGTGTAGGTATTGGCGCAGCGTTCCCTCAAGTTGCTGAGTGGAATGAGTCAATGTCAGTTGGTAGCACAAACGTACCGCTAGCGATTGGTTTGATTTTGATGATGTACCCGCCACTCGCAAAGGTGAACTACAACCTGCTAGGTACAGTGACGAAAGACAAAAAAGCAATCACGCTGTCTTTGGTCATGAACTGGATTGTCGGCCCTATTTTGATGTTCATCCTTGCATTGACTTTCCTAGGTGATCATCCGGGTTACATGGTTGGTATCATTCTGATCGGTCTTGCTCGTTGTATTGCGATGGTGCTTGTATGGAACGATATCGGTGGCGGTAACAAAGAATACGGCGCAGCCCTAGTTGCACTAAACAGCGCTTTCCAAATCGTGACTTACAGTGTGATGGCATGGTTGTTCATCACTGTGTTGCCACCAGTCTTTGGTTACGAAGGTTTCGTGGTTGATATCTCGATGATGGACATCGCGGAAAGTGTTCTGATTTACCTTGGTATCCCATTCCTAGCGGGCTTCCTAAGCCGCAAATGGCTGGTCGCTGCGAAAGGTGAACAATGGTACAACGACGTGTTCATCCCACGCATTTCACCAATTACGCTTATCGCCCTGCTTGCGACCATCGTACTGATGTTCAGCTTAAAAGGTGAGATGATTCTTGAACTGCCAATGGATGTATTCCGTGTAGCAATTCCACTGGCTATCTACTTTGTGTTGATGTTCTTTGTCAGCTTCTTCGTTGGTAAGAAAATGGGCATCGACTACGACAAAAATGCGTCGATTGCCTTCACAGCAACAGGCAACAACTTTGAATTGGCTATTGCGGTTTCTATCGCGGTGTTTGGACTAAACTCAGACCAAGCTTTTGCTGGTGTCATTGGCCCGCTGATCGAAGTGCCTGTGTTGATTGCTTTGGTGAATGTAGCATTGCGAATGAAAGCCAAATATTATGGCTAACCTAAAAAGCACAAAAAATACAAAAGCGGTAAAACATTAACTCACTACCGTTTTAATATACTCGCTGGGCGTTAGGCCGAACTTACTTTTAAAGCGTTGGCTAAAACGCCCCTCTGACTGATAACCACACAACTGTGCGAGCATAGCAACGTTATACGAGCCATTTTGCATCAAGTAAAGTGCGTGATTTAAGCGCACTTCTGCCAATACTTCACGATACTGGGTACCTTCTTGTTTCAGTTTGCGTATCAATGTTGCTCGGCTCATAGCAAAGTGCCCCGCGACCATGTCTAATGGATGCTCCTCCCCTGGAGAGCGCGATAAGTAACGACTAAGTTTCTGACTAAAAGAGATATGTGAACTCGAGAACAACCGATGTAATAACCCTCTCTCAGCTAGCTGCTGATATAGGCCCATAATCCAATAGCGTTGTGTCGCTTCACTTAAGCTTTCCCGCTCAAACGAAAACAAAGCATTTAACGTCGCTTGCAATGCTTTATCTGTCTCAACAACGGGTACATAGTTTCCTAATGCGTTGCTCATGCTTAGCTCCAACATTTCATCGCTAGGCACACAGTGAAAACTGAACATTCGAGAAAGAAATCGCCTTTGTAGAGGAAGGTTTTCAAAATTTAGGGATGCATTTGCTTCACAAAGCATGATATTTGGATGATGGATGTCGAGTACTTCATCTTTCCAGAAAAGATGTTTACTCCCCTTAACAATCTGAATGAGGCTTGGGGAGTGAATCCTGACATTACGAAGCTTCTGCTGCTGCTCCGCACGAAACAGCGTAACCTGATATTGGTGACCCATTCTCTCCCCTTATATTCAATTATCGCGTGTAAGTCGTGGTTAATGTCGCTTTACCCAAAGCAACACTATTCAAAGTAAACCCTACAATGGCTGGTGGCGTGTTTTCATCCAAATTCAGTTCTTCAGTTGGCAATGCCCACACCGTAAACTGGTAACGATGCATCCCATCATTCCTTGGAGGACACGCGCCGCCGAACCCCGTTGTGCCGTAGTCAATACGAGATTCTTTGCCGCCTAACTTGTTCATATCAATGCCTCGAGGCAGCTCGCTAACGGTGGATGGAATATTAAACGCTATCCAATGCCAAAAACCACTGCCTGTTGGTGCATCGGGGTCATACACGGTGATCGCAAAACTTTTTGTGCCCTTTGGAGCTTCTTTCCACATCAATTGTGGTGATTGATTCCCGCCATCACATCCCCAACCAGAGTATTCAAATGTCTTCGCCATCGGGTGGCCTTCTTGAATATCTCTACTCACGAGTTCAAATGCATGGGTAGAACCGACCGCAAAAACACTCAATACCAAAACTGACTTGTAGATCGCTTTCATGTTTTTCTTCCTTTCAATGAATTCAACACTAGTCTAAATACCCAGCAGTCCGAATCCTTGTCAGTAAGTATCAAAAAACACAAAATAATCTATAATTTTGACACTTTAAGATTCTAACACAAATTTCTTACTCTCTTAATTGCACTTGGTTTATGCTAATTAATCGCTCACGGAATAAGGAAGGAAAATGGAATTGGATATCTACGTGGTGGACGCCTTCACCGATACGCAATTCAAAGGCAACTCAGCAGCGGTGGTGCCTTTAGAGGAATGGCTAGCCCCAGAATTGATGCAAAATATCGCGACAGAAAACAACTTGTCGGAAACGGCTTTTCTAAAATCCATTGGCGCAAACCGATATGAGATTCGTTGGTTCTCTCCTATAACTGAAATCGACTTTTGTGGACACGCCACACTGGCCTCGTCGTTAGTGCTGTTTGATGAGCTTGGCATTAATGGCACGATTGAATTTCATACTCTGGAAGTAGGAACCCTCACCGTAGAGAAGAATGCGCAAGGTAAGATCGAGATGACGTTCCCTGCTCGTCTTCCAAAAGCCGTTTCTGATATTCCCTCGGCATTGATTGAAGGCCTAAGTTGCGATGTGGAACGCGTACTGCTTAGCCCTCAAGCGTATTTCGTGGTGGTCGACAGCCAACAGGAGGTACTTGAGGTTCAATACCGTTCAGAGCACCTCAAGACACTCGCTCCTTACGATGTGGTCGTTACCGCGAAAGGCGATCAACAAGACTTTGTATCTCGTTACTTTTGGCCTGCAAATGGTGGTGACGAAGACCCCGTAACTGGCTCGATTCACGCTGGATTAGCACCGTTCTGGGCAGAAGCGTTAGGCAAAACATCACTGGTCGCTTACCAAGCTTCTCAGCGCGGAGGTATTTTGCACTGTGAAGTTACTGACGAACAAGTAAGAGTATCTGGCGACGGCGTGCTCTACATGAAAGGCAAGATTTTTGTTTAAATGATATTCACGTAATCAACTTAAAAGAGCCAAGTAAAGCACGGCTTCAGCAGGATCAAGCCAACTTCAATAATTAATCAATTGATGAATATTGAAGGAATTAACTTCCTAGCCGGACAAAACTGACTCACGTTACACTGAATGCAGTCCCATACTCTTCTATAGCTTGATACGAGTTCGAGCTCACCTTCTTAGAGGAAGCGTCGCATGATGAAGCGAATCATTCTTGGCACCCTAGCCCTGACTCTTTTAACTGCCTGTTCCAAAGATGACGGACAGCAAGCCCTTGGCACACTAGAACGTGACCGCGTAACCTTCACTGCCACCTCTAGCGAGATAATTCGTGCCCTACCCATCAAGGAAGGCAGCCAAGTCACCGAAGGAGAAGTGCTGGTTCAGCTCGATACAAAAAACCAAGAAGCCGTTTTAGCTCACGCCGTAGCCGAACAAGCCAAGGCTGACGCCTATCTTTTGAAATTGACCAATGGTGAGCGACCAGAAGACATTGCCGCAGCGCAAGCACGTGTTGCCAGAGCGGAAGCTCAATTGGTTGAAGCGCAAAAGAACTACCAACGTAAAGCAGAGTTAGTTCGTAAGAAACTCATCAGCCAATCAGAGAAAGACACCGCTTTAGCAGCCAGAGATTCTGCCCGTGCAGAGCTAGACTCCTCACAAGAAGAGTTCAGCAAACTGACCGCTGGCTCTCGTCCTGAAGATATTGAACAAGCGAAATCCGCACTCATGGCAGCAAAAGCCGATGTGGCACTACAAGAACAGAAACTGGCAGAACTCACCATCACGGCCACGCGAGATGGCTTGTTAGATAACCTACCGTTTAACCTTGGTGAACGCGTTCCGGTGAATGGCGTGGTTGCTGTAATACAAGCCAGCCGCGTCCCATATGCTCGTGTTTATGTTCCTGCTAACTATCGAGTCGACTTTGTGCCGGGTAAAACGGTTAACGTGCATGTAGATGGCGTTGAGCAACCTTATAGCGGCACCGTTCGTTGGGTTGCAACTGAACCTTCATTCACACCTTATTTCGCGCTTACCGAGGAAGAACGCTCGCGTTTGATGTACCTTGCAGAAGTCGACCTACAAGACTTAGCACAATCCTTGCCTTCGGGCATTCCAGCGCAAGTGGATTTGGTGGAGTAAGCCAATGACCGAATACGCGATTCAAGCTGAAAATGTAGTGAAGAAGTTTGGTGACTTCACCGCCATCAACAACATCACGCTCAATGTGCCCAAAGGCAGTATTTATGGTTTTCTTGGCCCGAACGGCTGCGGTAAATCGACAACCATTCGTGTGTTGACGGGCTTGCTTAGCCCAAGTGAGGGCAACGTGGACGTGCTTGGGTTAGAGATCCCAAAACAATCTGAGCTTCTGCGCCTCAAGATTGGCTACATGACGCAAAAGTTCTCCCTTTATGATGACCTGACGGTTCAAGAGAATCTTGAGTTTATTGGACAAATCTTTGGTATGGAAACCAAGGCCCTAAAAGCTCGCATCGAAGAACAACTGTCAACCTACGGTCTCGACCAACTACGCAAACAGCGCGTCGGCGGAATGAGTGGCGGGCAGAAACAACGCTTGTCTCTCGCCGCAGCCACCATGCATAAACCAGAACTGTTGTTTCTCGATGAACCCACGTCTGCGGTTGACCCAGAGAACCGACGCGATTTCTGGGAGCAATTGTTTGATCTCTCTGACCAAGGTACGACGATTTTGGTCACTACGCACTACATGGATGAAGCAGAACGCTGTCATCGCCTGGCGATTATGGAAGCCGGGGAAATCCGCGCCGATGGTGAGCCAGAAGAACTCATGGCGCAAATGGGCGTTAACATCGTCGAAGTCAAAGCGGATAACTTACGCGAGCTAAAAGAGAAAGTCATTCAGCGCGAAGAAGTCCGTTCTGCCGCACAGCTCGGCATTCGCTTACGCATTTTGATCCACCAGCACATCGAACAACCGATCGAATGGTTAACCCAAACCTTTCCTGAGCTTGATGGCTGCGAGATGAACATTGCTCGCCCGAGCTTGGAAGATGTGTTTGTCAGCGTGACGGGAGAAGGTCGCCAATGATGAAATCTATTGCCCGCATGAAAGCGGTGATGATCAAAGAGATCCGTCAGCTTTCACGTGACCGCATTACCTTTGGCATGGTCGTGATGATCCCGCTAATTCAGCTTCTGCTGTTCGGCTTTGCCATTAATACCGATATTCGCAACATTCCCGTTGGCGTCGTCGATCAAAGTGGCAGCACTGCCGGGCGTGTGATCACCGAGTCCGTCAAAGTCACGCAAGTGGTCGATGTGGTCGAAACCTTCGCTACCGCAACAGAAGCCGAGCAAGCCATTCAAGACGGCTTGGTACGAGCGGCTTTAATTCTGCCTAGCGACTTAACCCAACGTATGGTGCAAGGTCGAGAACTTGGCCAGTGGATTGTGGATGGTTCAGACACCATGATCAGTTCTGCGATTCTCTCGCTACAAACCATGCCGTTAACGGATTTTGATTTTGAGATACGTCCTGCTCCAACCAAAACCTTTGAAGTTGCGCTGTATTACAACCCGAGTCGGCGCTCAGCGGTGAACATTGTCCCTGGTTTGTTGGGCGTGATTCTAACCATGACGATGATCTTGTTCACCAGTGCAGCCATTGTTCGAGAACGGGAGCGTGGCAATTTAGAGTTACTGATTACTACGCCAATCCACTCCATAGAACTCATGGTGGCGAAGATCATCCCTTACATCTTTGTTGGTCTGATACAGGTGTTTATCATTTTAGGCTTGGGGCACTGGATATTTGGTGTGCCGATAAACGGCGCCATTAGTCAGATACTGTTTGGTACGCTGCTGTTTATCGCCGCGAGTTTAACCTTAGGTTTGGTGATATCCACCATTGCGACGACGCAGCTTCAAGCAATGCAGATGACGGTGTTTATTCTTTTGCCATCGATTCTTCTGTCCGGATTTATGTTCCCTTATGAAGGAATGCCCGTCGCGGCACAATGGATCTCAGAAGCCCTGCCTGCCACTCACTTTATGCGCATTATTCGTGGTGTGGTGTTGCGTGGTGCAGATTTAATGGAGCTATGGCGAGATACAGTCTGGTTACTTGGATTCACTGTTATCGGCCTTATTGTCGCTTCATTTCGCTTCAAAAAATCACTCGACTAATCCCACGATATTGCGTTCATTCCTTAAAAACAAAAATAGCCCCAACGAAGGGCTATTTTTTGTTTGTGTATTCATACACTGTGCTATCGAGCTCAACTCTCAGACAATATTAATAGTACTCACCGTAGGAACAATCTCGTAAATCGGAAATATTGTAGTTTTTCAAAGAGTTTATTTTAAAGTTGAACACTACCTGTTTACAGACAACGCCTTCGCGATCCGTGTACGTGATAATACCTTCACTGTACGCTCGCTGACCATCAGAGGATGTCACGTCAGCAACAAGTTCCAAATGGCCCTTATGCGCGTCTACGCGATTCATCATCTCAAACACATCGACCCACTCTTCGCGATTTGCCATTTGTATTAGCATCGATTTCGCCTGTGTTTCCAACTGCTGGGGGTATACATAATAACGGTTGTAACCAAAGTATGCGCACATAAGTAATAAAACGAGTGCAAATGAGGTTGTTCTTGTCATACAAGCTTCCTCTTGTTGTTATAAAAATCTTGCTTCGTTAATTCAGTATAGGAAGCGAGCAAAGTTTAGGTTATAGAACTTGCCCAAATAACAGGGGACAGTCAGAGACAGTCAATTCTATGACAAGCTCAACAACAAACTTTATTGCACTCTCATCATGGGCTTGAACAAAAATACGCCACAGAGACAGCAAGAAGTAAGAAGTAAGAAGTAAGAAGTAAGAAGTAAGAAAGGAAAACTAACCGGAGCGCGGTGATAACAGAAAAGTAAAAGGAGTTTGAAGAAAAAGACAATCCGAGTGAATGTAGTGAGAGCGGAAATCAAGAGTAGATTATCCGCCCATCAACTAGGCTCAAATTGTCAGTGCCCACAACAACGTGACTCGCCGAATTTAAACGTGTTGGTAACTATCTTCGAGAGACTCTGTCTGCGTTGTCTTTTCGCTCACTTCCACTTTAACCGCAGCGACCTTGAACTCAGGGATCTTCGCATGCGGGTCAGTCGCCGTTGTCGTTAAACGGTTCACCGGCGATTCAACAAAGTGGAATGGAATAAACACCACACCTTTTTGAATACGCTTAGTCACAAAAGCATCAATCTCAATGCTGCCGCGACGTGTAGACACTGTCAGACGCTGACCATTACTGATGCCTAGCGCTTCTGCGTCTTCCACGCTCACCATCGCGCGAGGGCCAGCAAGGTTATCCAACCCTTTAGTTTTGCGCGTCATGGTGCCAGTATGGAACTGCTCAAGCACACGACCAGTCGTTAACACAAGCGGATACTCCTCATCTGGCAGCTCAGCCGCATAACGGAACGGTACGCCCACCATTTGACCTTTACCACGAGTAAACTGGGTTTGGTGCATGATGCGAGTACCTGCTGGGTTGTTCTTGTTGCTCGGCCATTGCACTCCGTTTGGCGTGATCGCCTCCCAACGAAGACCTGCGTATTGAGGTGTCACTCGTGCAATCTCGTTAGTGATATCAGACACGCAGTGGTAGTCCCAATCACTGCCCATGGCATTAGCGATTTCTTGAATAATCCACCAATCTTCTTTCGCTTCACCCGGTGCCGTGACAACCGGATTCACACGCTGAACACGACGCTCCGTATTGGTGAAGTGCCCCGCTTTCTCTGCAAACGAGCAAGACGGCAGAACCACGTCCGCGTATTGCGCGGTTTCCGTTAGGAAGATGTCTTGAACCACCAAGAAATCGAGCGCTTCTAAACCTTCAATCACATGTGCTTGGTTCGGGTCACTCAATACTGGGTTCTCACCCATGATGTACATACCACGAACGTCACGATGGCAAGCCGCATCAATGATTTCTGTCAGGGTTAGACCTTGCTCAGAAGGCAGATTTGGCGCGTTCCATTCAATCGCAAACTTCTGACGCACAATTGGGTTGTATACCTTTTGGTAACCCGGGAAACTGTTTGGCAAAGCACCCATATCACACGCGCCTTGCACGTTTGATTGACCACGTAGCGGGTTGATGCCACCACCTTCAATACCGATGTTGCCACACAGTAATTGCAGGTTAGCGATAGAACGCACGTTGTCATGACCTGTCGTGTGCTGAGTAATACCCATCGAGTAGTAAACAGCCGTACGATCTGCCGTACCAATCATACGCGCCATTGCTTGAATGTCTTCGGCTTTAACACCTGTAACCAACTCCACTTTATCGAGGTTGTAAGCTGGCGACATCACCTCTTGCAGTAAGGTATCAAAGCCGTCGACACGTTCTTCGATGTACTCTTGATCGTACCAACCGTTCTTGATGATCTGTTGCATGACGCCGTTCAGGAGCATCACATCCGTACCCGGACGGTGCGCCATGTACAACTCAGCATGTTCAGCCATATCGACACGTTTCGGGTCAGCTACAATCAAACGAGCGCCGTGAGGACGAATTGCTTGTTTGATATGTGAAGCGATTATCGGGTGCGCCGATGTGGTATCCGAACCAATAATAAAGATCACATCCGAGTGCTTAATGCTTGGAATGTCGTTGGTCATTGCACCACTACCCAGTGACGCCTCAAGACCGGTTACACTCGATGCGTGACACAAACGCGCACAGTGGTCGACGTTATTGGTGCCCAGTTCACGACGGACAAATTTTTGGAACGCGTAGTTATCTTCGTTGGTAGTTTTCGCTGAAGAGAAGCCCGCCAATGCGTTGCTGCCAAAATCTTGCTTGATGCCAGAGAACTTGCTCGCAATCAGTTGAATCGCCTCTTCCCAACTTGCAGGCTGCAACCAACCGTCTTTGCGAATCAATGGCGTAGTAAGACGCTCTTCACTGCCAATGAAATCGAAACCAAAGCGACCTTTCACACACAGCATGCCTTGGTTCACCGGCGAGTCACCGCCCTTCACGTAACGAATCGTATTGGTTGCTTCGTCCACGAACATAGTCAACTTACAACCCACACCACAGTATGTACAAATAGTGTCGACCGCTTTCAGGTCTTCAGTACGACCTTGCGAACGGTCACGACTATCGACCATCGAGCCCGTTGGACACACTTGAACACACGCGCCACATTGTACGCAGTTCGAATCGCCCATTAGGGTTAAGCCATTCTTATTACTTCCAAAGTGTGGACGATCATCAGGACGTAATGCCGGACGACCTTGTTTATCGCACACGAAGTTCAGTACACCGTGTACGGCTTTGTCGCGGCACGCTTGGATGCACTGACCACAGCTAATACAGCGGTTAGCATCAAACTCAATAAACTCAGAACTGCGGTCAACTTCGTACTTATGACGCAAGTCTTTCGCACGAAGATCTAACCAATCTTGGTGTGATTTAATCTGCAAGGAGAAGTCAAAGCTTTGCTCGGCTTCATATTCGGTGGAGTAATCACGCAGCGCACAATCGGTATTTGCCTGACAGCCACATTCAAGGCAGCGTGCAGCTTCCTTCATCGCTTCTTCGTTATCAAAGCCCAACTCGACTTCAGCGAAGCTTTGCTCGCGTTGTGCTGGAGTCAGTTCAGGCATGATAGAGCGAGCGACTTTCTGGATGTTCTCGAAGTGAAGCGGGTCGACTTGAGAGAGCTTCTTCTCTTTACGCGAGTTAAACGCCGCCTTTGGCATATCTGCCATATCGCCATTCAAAAACAGATCAATGGCTTTTGCCGCAACGCGGCCATCTCCCACGGCTTCAACTGCCGTTGCAGGACCACGGCGGAAATCACCAATACTGAAGATGTTGCCCGTGCCGGTGTGCATGGTCTTTTCATCTGCATCAGAGGTGTTCCAGCGTGTAAGCGGAATCGACAAATCTTCACCTTCGAGGAAGCTCAGGTCTGGCTTTTGCGATACTGCTGCAATCACGGTGTCGAACTCTTCGGTGAAGAACTCGCCGGTTGGTTTAGGGCTGCGACGACCAGATGCATCCGGCTCACCCAATGCCATGCGCTCTAGGCGAATCGCACTCACGCGTCCAGTTTCATCGGCAAGGTTTTCTGCAGGGTTGGTCAAGAAGTGGAATTTCACCCCTTCGTGTTCCGCTTCGACAACCTCGTAGTCTTCTGCCGGCATTTCGTCACGAGTACGACGATAAATCAACGTGGTGTCTGCACCAGCACGACGCGCAGTACGAGCACAGTCAATTGCCGTATTACCACCGCCGATCACCGCGACTTTCTGACCCGTTACATAGTTTTGCTCAGTGACGTAATCTTTAAGGTAATCAACGCCTAAGTAGCAACCTTCAAGGTCACTGCCTGTGTAATGCATTTCAACCGCTTGAGACGCGCCGACAGCTAAACACACCGCATCGTATTCTTCGCTCAATTGAGAAAGCGTGAAATCCACACCCAGCTTTTGATTAGTGTGAACTTGCATGCCATTACGGCACATCAGTTCGATTTCTTTATCGAGAATGTCTTTTGGCAAACGGTATTCAGGAATACCGTAACGCAACCAACCGCCCGCTTTTGGCATGGATTCAAAGACCGTAACGTCATAGCCTTCGTTCGATAGGTAGTAGCCAGCCGTTAGACCACCAGGACCACTGCCGACGACGGCAATGTTCAACCCTTTACTTGGTTTCTTTTCTGGTACATAGGCTTCATGCGCAGACAAATCCGCATCCGCGGCATGACGTTTTAGCTGACGAATTGCGATTGGTTCATCGACTAACGAGCGGCGACATTCGCTCTCACAAAATGCCGGGCACACACGACCAATCGATAGCGGCATAGGAAGCGTACGCTTAATCACTTCAATCGCTTTTTGATGATCGTTCTGTGCGATGTGATAAAGGTACGATTGGATATCCACGCCCGCTGGACACGCGGTTTTACATGGCGCTTCACAATCGGCGTAATGGTCCGTCATGATGCGGTTGAGTGCTTTTCTGCGGTGCTCGCTTAATTGTTCTGATTGCGTGACCACATTAAGGCCGCGGTAAACTTCGAGTTCACACGCACGCTTAGTACCGCCACTTTCGACTTCAACTACACACAAGTCACACGGTACTTTTTCATTACTTTTGTTCATTCCGCATAGCGATGGGATCTCGACCCCACACACTTTTGCTGCTTCTAAAAGGGTTAGACCCTCTTCTACAATTCTATATTTTCCATCGATGACAATTTCTATCATGCAACCCCCGCAGCAAAGCAAATCCAAATCTGCACAAGTAAAACCATGCATTCTATAAGGATAATCATTTGTAAGACAAGTTAGTGTGATGTAAAACTTATAAACCACATTTTTCACGTGTCATAAAAAGCGAGGGTTTCTTTCGCTAACTTTCAACACTCGGTGTTTAACAAACGTTTTACTCCCTCGAAAGTGCGAAAACTGAAGGGGTGGACTATTTTGATAATAAGAGTAATAAATGATTGACCTTACCCTTAGGTTAACCTTTAGAATCGAAGGGTTTTCATCATTTTCATCAAACACATGGGAAAGGGTATGCACTTAAAATCGCTGCATACAATCTGGTTAACTCTCTTCACGACGCTAGTACTATTGGTATCTAGTGTGGCGAACAGTGAGCCGTTGATGAATATTCAAATGATGTCTACTGGCATGGCTCACCATCCCTCTATGATGAGTGACAGCGAACACTGCGGTATGCCTGGCATGATGGACGTCTCCATGACAGACGCTTCTCTGTCCGAAGATGGCGATGCAAGAGAAACCAGCATGAACTGTGGTGGAGGCTCCGGCATGGTTCATACCTGCTGTACTGCCGCGTGTACGATAGTTTTCGTCCCCCTACCGAATCCTATCAATAGCCCAATGCCCGTCGTCTATCGCGCAACCATTACTCCTGAAGTTGCTTCCCCAGTCGTACACGTCAGCCGCGACCTGTACCGACCTCCTATAGCCTAAATCCGTCCTAGCATTCGACCCTGCGCGTGTATCGCAGGTTGTTTTAATGCGCCTGAACGATGAGGTAACAAGGCTTTACTGTTCCCGCAATAAAATCCGCACCTCCATCGATCCGGCGAACACTGGATTTAGATTATGGATATCAAACCATACCGCTTAGCTGCACCTATTTTTATGGTGGCTCTGGTCGCTGCGCCAACCTTGGTTAACGCCGCTGGTAAAGAGACGCATGCAGCACAAAATTCCGCATCAAGTGAGCGAGCTTCGACGACCAAGCTTGCCCAACTGATCAACGTCGCTTTGAGTAACGATGGCAATCGTAAGCAATACTCAGCGCAATCTGCTGCCATGCGTGAAACGGGCGTCGCGAGTTCGACCTTAATGGACCCAAAACTGAAAGTGGGTTTTGGTGGCTTGCCTGTCGACAGCTTCAAATTCGATGAAGACCCAATGACCAACATCTCCGTTGGTTTAATGCAACAATTTGAGCGTGGCTCGACGCTTGATTTACAGCAGAAGAAAGCCAATCAACAAGCCGACGGCCTTGGGCTTCAAGTGCATGCTCGTGAGCTTGAGGTAGCCAACAGCATGACTCAACTTTGGTTAGAGCTTGGTTACCAGCAACGCGCTGAGCAAATCTTGCTTGAGAACCGCAAGTTGATGAAGGAGATGGAAAGCTTTATTCAAACCAACTATTCGATTGGTAAGAGTGAAGCGCAAGACCTACTCAACGCTCAATTACAAGTCAGCAAGTTGGATGAGAAACTGCAAGCCAACGCACAAATGCAACGTCGTCTTATCTCTCAACTCTCCGAATGGTTGGGGTCAGATTGGTTGGCGAATGAACAGGCCCTGCATGCGAGCAATCAACTTAATTGGGACACACTGAACAGCAAACTTGCTGCCAGTCAGGGTTCCACCAAGCATTATCAGCAACTCAGCCAACACCCGATGGTTAAGATGGCCGACGTCAGCATCTCTGCCAATAAAACGCAGGTGGAAATTGCTGAGCAAGCCTACAACCCACAATTTAGCGTCGAAGTGATGTACGCCTACCGCCAAGCCGACAACATGATGGGTGAGCCCGCCTCTGATTTGGTTAGCGCTTACCTCACCATGGACATTCCGTTGTTTACGGGTGACCGCCAAGATCGCAATCTTGCTGCCGCTCAATACCAAGTTGGCGCGGCACAATCACAAAAAGACACCTTACTAACGCAGATGAATGCCAAGGTGAACACTCTGTTGGTTGATCGCGGCAACTTAACCCAACGCTTAGAACGTTATCAATCCACCTTATTGCCTCAAGCGAAAGCACGCATTCAAGCCGTTGAGCGGGGTTATCAAAACAACACAGCGCAGTTTAACGATGTGATTTCTGCCACTACTGACGAGTTGGCTCTGCAATTAGAGCAACAACGTCTGCTGACCGATCTCAACATCGCAAACAGCAATTTAGCCACCCTACTCGGTGGTTTCGACTATCAAGTCGAGCAACCAGAACTGTCTGAATTAAAAAAATAAGGTAAAACAATGAAAACATTACAAGTTGCAACCATCGCGCTGATTGTTGGTGGTGCTTTAGGGTTTGGTGCTAATCATTTTCTTACGGGCTCGGCTCACGACATGAGTGCGATGGGTGGCGAATCTGCTGCAAGCTCTAATGATCCGCTTTACTGGGTTGCCCCAATGGATCCGAATTACAAACGCGACAAGCCGGGTAAATCCCCAATGGGCATGGATTTGATTCCGGTTTACGCAGAAGACCTATCCGGTGAACAAGATGCACCAGGTACAGTGACTATTGACCCTTCAGTAGAAAATAACCTCGGGGTTAAAACCGCAAACGCGACACTACAGCAGTTGTCACCACGCATCGAAACGGTTGGTTATATTGCCTTTGATGAAAGTCTGTTATGGCAAACCAACGTTCGTGTGGCGGGTTGGGTAGAAAAACTCTACATCAATGCCGTGGGTGAGAAAGTGAAGAAAGGCGATGTGCTGTTCACGCTCTACTCTCCAGAACTGGTTAAAGCACAAGAAGAATTGCTGAATGCGTACCGCACTGGCCGCAAAGGTCTTGTAAAAGGGGCGACCGAACGCTTGGTAACACTCGGTGTTGACCGCGCTCAAATCAAATCCATTACTCGTAGTGGTAAAGCATCGCAAACCATTGAAATCAAAGCGCCTGCTGATGGCGTTATCGCGAGCTTAAACGTGCGTGAAGGTGGCTATTTGTCCCCTGCTCAAGCGGTGATCAGTGCAGGTCCTTTGGACAATGTTTGGGTTGATGCGGAAGTCTTTGAGCGTCAAGCACACTGGATGAAAGCGGGTTCTCAAGCCACGATGACCCTTGACGCGATTCCGGGTAATGAATGGCAAGGTGTCGTAGATTACGTGTACCCAATCCTTGATCCGAAAACACGTACGTTGCGTGTGCGCCTTAAATTCCCTAACCCAGATGGCGCATTGAAGCCAAACATGTTCGCAAACATTGCCTTGCAGCCTGTCACTGACGACGCAGTGTTAACGATTCCTAAATCATCTGTTATTCGCTCTGGCGGTATGACTCGCGTTGTTCTGGCTGAGGGCGAAGGCAAATACCGCTCAGCTCGAATTGAAGTTGGCCGTGAAGCTGGCGAACAAATCGAAGTATTACAAGGACTTAAACAAGGCGATAAGATCGTTACTTCATCTCACTTCATGCTCGATTCTGAATCAAGCCAGTCGGCGGATCTGTCTCGCATCAATGGTGTAGAAGCGGCAGCAGAAACTGCATGGGCCAAAGGTGAGATCACGGATGTGATGAAAGATCACCGTATGCTGACCATCAACCACCAGCCTGTACCAGAATGGGATTGGCCGGGCATGGTAATGAACTTCACTTTTGCAGATGGCGTTGAGATGGGTGACTTGAAAAAAGGTCAGGCTATCGAATTTGAAATGCAAAAGACGGAGTCCGGTCAGTACCAAATCGTTGACTATAGGGCAGACAACAGCGTCATTGCAGCAGAAGTTTGGCTAACTGGTGACATCACGATGCTGATGGCTGATTTTGGCATGATCACCTTAAACCACCTACCGGTTGCAGAATGGAACTGGGATGCGGGCGAGATGAACTTCTCTGTGGGTGAAGACGTTGATCTATCGGGTTTTGAAGAAGGACAGAAAGTTCGGTTTCTAGTTGAAAAACAAGGATCTGACTACGTTCTTAAACAGCTAGTTCCTGCAACAACAGCCGTCGAGGGTTAATTATGATCAATGCAATTATTCGTTGGTCACTGAGCAACCGATTCCTAGTGTTGGTCGCGACCTTAGCCCTTGTATTAGGCGGACTTTACAGTGTAAAGAATACGCCTGTTGATGCGATTCCGGATCTTTCTGATGTGCAAGTGATCATCAAGACAAGCTATCCGGGTCAAGCTCCTCAAGTCGTCGAGGATCAAGTTACTTACCCACTCACCACCGCCATGCTTGCCGTGCCAGGTGCTGAGACAGTTCGTGGCTACTCTTTCTTTGGTGACTCTTACGTTTATATCATTTTCAACGATGATACCGACATGTACTGGGCACGTTCACGCGTGTTGGAGTACTTAAGCCAAGTAGCACCAAAGCTGCCACCGAACGCAAAACCAACCCTAGGTCCTGATGCAACGGGCGTGGGCTGGGTTTATAGCTACGTATTACAAGACAAAACTGGCAAACATGATTTGGCGGATCTTCGCAGCCTGCAAGATTGGTTCTTGAAGTACGAATTGCAAACCGTTGATGGCGTTTCTGAAGTTGCGACCGTGGGCGGTATGGTGAAGCAGTATCAAGTGCAGATTGATCCTGCCAAGCTGCGTGCGTACAACCTCACTTTGCAACAAGTGAACATGGCAATCCAAAACGGCAACCAAGAAACCGGCGCGTCCGTTATCGAAGTTGCGGAATCCGAACACATGGTTCGTACCACGGGTTACCTAACCAGCATTGAAGACATCAAATCACTGCCTCTCAAAGTCACCGAGAAAGGCACGCCGTTGCTATTAGGTGATATCGCAGACATTAACCTTGGTCCACAAATGCGCCGTGGTATCTCAGAGCTGAATGGCGAAGGTGAAGCGGTAGGTGGTGTTATCGTGATGCGCTTTGGTGAGAACGCCAGTGAAGTGATTGCGAAAGTCAAAGACAAACTTGCAGACCTACAACGCAGCCTACCAGAAGGCGTGGAAATTGTTCCAACCTACGACCGTTCTACCCTTATCGATTCAGCGGTAGAAAACCTATGGAAGAAGCTTGCAGAAGAGTTCATCGTCGTTGCGATTGTGTGTGCGTTGTTCCTGTTCCACATTCGTTCTTCGTTGGTTATCGCTCTGAGCCTACCGGTCGGCATTCTTACTGCGTTTATCGTGATGCATTGGCAAGGCATCAATGCCAACATCATGTCCTTGGGTGGTATTGCGATAGCCATCGGAGCCATGGTAGATGGTGCGATCGTGATGATTGAAAACGTTCACAAGCACATTGAACGAACGCCACTGACCGATAAAAACCGCTGGCAAGTGATTGGCAAAGCCGCAGAAGAGGTTGGCGCACCGCTGTTCTTCTCGTTGCTGATCATTACTCTTAGCTTCGTACCGGTGTTCGCCTTGGAAGGCCAAGAAGGCAAGATGTTCTCGCCGCTTGCGTTCACTAAGACGTACGCCATGGCAGCGGCAGCAGGTTTGGCAATCACGCTCGTGCCTGTACTTATGGGCTACTTCATTCGCGGTAAGGTGTTACCGGAACACAAAAACCCAGTTAACCGTGGCTTGGTCGCGCTGTACCGCCCGCTGTTGAACACCAGCTTAAAATACCCTAAGACCATGATTGTTATCGCATTAGGTCTAATGGCATCGGCTTACTACCCAACCAGTAAACTGGGTAGCGAGTTCATCCCGCCGCTGGATGAAGGCGACTTGATGTACATGCCAACGACCTATCCGGGTATCTCAATTGGTAAAGCGCGCGAGCTTCTACAACAAACCAACAAGCTGATCAAAACCGTTCCAGAAGTGAAAACCGTATGGGGCAAAATTGGCCGAGCTGAGACCGCAACCGATCCAGCGCCACTCACCATGATTGAAACCGTGATTCAGTTGAAGCCACGCGACCAATGGCGTGAAGGGGTAACAACCGAGTCACTGCGCAAAGAGTTCGACAAGCTGGTTCAGTTCCCTGGTCTTACTAATGCTTGGGTAATGCCGATCAAAACGCGTATCGACATGCTGGCAACGGGCATCAAAACCCCTATCGGCATTAAAATCGCGGGTCCTGATCTGAAAGTGATTGAGAAGATCGGTTCCCAGCTGGAGCCAATTCTTAATGGCGTACAAGGTACAGCATCGGTTTATGCGGAACGTGTAGCAGGTGGTCGTTATGTCACGATCGACATTAAACGTCGTGCCGCAGCGCGTTACGGCTTGAGCATCAAAGACGTTCAGCAAGTGATCTCCACTGCGGTGGGCGGTATGAATGTAGGTGAAACCATCGAAGGCTTGGAGCGTTACCCAATCAACGTTCGTTACCCACAAGACTACCGTGATTCAGTGGTTAAACTGCAAAATCTACCATTGGTGACACCAAATGGTGCTCGTATTGCGCTGGCTGACGTAGCGGACATTCGTTACGAAGACGGCCCTCCAATGATTAAAACGGAAAACGCGCGTCCAAACGGCTGGGTATTCGTCGATATCGATGGTCGTGACCTTGGTTCTTACGTCGTAGAAGCGCAACAAGTCGTGGCCGATCAGTTGGAGCTTCCTGCGGGTTACTCACTGGCTTGGTCTGGTCAATACGAATACATGGAACGTGCGAAAGACCGCTTGAGTGTCGTGGTACCAATCACCATTGCCATCATTATGCTGCTGCTTTACTTCAGCTTCCGTCGTGTCGGCGAAGTAATGATCATCATGCTTACGCTACCGCTCGCTATGGTCGGTGGTTTGTGGCTCATGCATATCCTCAACTACAACTTCTCGATTGCCGTTGGGGTCGGCTTTATTGCCCTAGCAGGCGTCGCGGTTGAGATTGGGGTCATCATGCTCGTCTACCTCAACCAAGCATGGCACTACAAAAAGCTAGATGCGGAAGAGAGCCAACAGAAGCTTGAGGCGAAAGACCTAACTGATGCCATTCGTGAAGGTGCAGGCCTGCGTGTTCGCCCAGTAATGATGACGGTACTAACGGTCATTATTGGTCTGATTCCGATCATGTACGGCGAAGGTACAGGATCAGAAGTAATGCAACGTATCGCCGCACCAATGATTGGTGGTATGGCATCGGCACTGCTGCTGACGCTGTTGGTGCTTCCAGCCATCTTCAAGCTGTGGAAACAACGTGAGTTGCGTCATAGCAATGCGACTAATCACCAAGCTAGCACTCAAGCTAGTGATGTAAACAACAACGCTTAATCCCTACCTTCCTCTCAAACATGCCGTTTGAGGGGAAGCAACCAAGTTATTAATGAATTAAAACAAGGATATAAAAATGAAAAAGACACTAATCACTCTTGCTCTAGCCCTAACAACAACGACTGCGTTTGCCCAAATGGATCATTCAAACATGGACCACGCGAACATGGATCATAGCAACATGAAGCATGAAAATATGGACCACGGCAGCATGAAGATGGACCACAGTAAAATGGACCATTCAAACATGATGGATATGCCGGGCATGTCGGCAGTTGGTATGCCAGCAAAAGGGGCAAAGCCAGACAAGGTGGTACACGTTATCTTGGGTGATGACATGACCATCAAGTTCAAGAAAGACGTTAAAATTGAGCCAAACGATGTGGTGCAATTTGTTGTGATGAACACAGGTAAGATCAACCACGAGTTTACGATTGGTTCGGCCAAAGAGCAGCTAGAACATCGCGAAATGATGAAGACAATGAGCGGTGATCATATGCACGACTCGGGCAACTCTGTGACGGTCGAACCGGGCAAAGCGAAGCAGTTGTTGTGGCATTTCCACGGTGACAACAAGATTGAGTTCGCGTGCAACATTCCGGGCCATGCAGAATCGGGCATGGTTAAAAAGATTGAACTGTAAGTAATTATCCAAATAGACAAAGGAGCTGATGATTCAGCTCCTTTTATTTCTCTGGATCAAACTATTCGTTAGCTCATGATAAGAAATTCTGAGCCAGTGTCTCACGCTAAGATATTTTGTGACCGAATCACCGACGTAATATATAAGCCAAACTACAGGCCTTGATAGCAACACTCTTCTCCCCATATTGAGACCGTTTAAGCGTATTGCAAAGAATCCTACATAAAATAGACATAGATTTAACAGTGTTTAGAGTATTGGCTCGTTATAGTTTACGTGACATCGCTACCGTGCGAACTAAAACTAAAATTGAAGAACACGATCCATGAAAAAGTTATTTTTGTTGGCAGGGCTAATGGTTTGCTCAACCCTAAGTTACGCGTCCCAATTGAATGAGGACATTTCTCTCCTCGAGCAACAAACCTCAAGCAGAATTGGGGTGTCAGTTTGGGATACCCAAGCAGACGAGCGTTGGGATTACCGTGGCGATGAACGCTTCCCACTCATGAGCACATTCAAAACCCTAGCTTGTGCAAAAATGCTAAGTGATATGGACAGCGGTAAGCTAAGTAAAAATGCGACCGCAAAAGTCGATGAGCGCAGTATCGTTGTATGGTCTCCAGTGATGGATAAGCTCGCAGGCCAAAACACACGCATAGAGCACGCGTGTGAAGCCGCTATGTTAATGAGTGATAATACTGCAGCCAACTTGGTATTAAATGAAATTGGCGGCCCTAAGGCCGTAACAATGTTTCTGCGAACAATTGGAGATAAAGCAACGCGCCTAGACAGAATAGAACCTCGCTTGAACGAAGCCACACCAGGCGACAGCCGCGACACAACCACACCTAACGCCATACTAAACACTCTACGAACCTTGGTCGAAGGCGAAACGTTGTCTTATGAGTCTCGTGTACAATTAAAAATCTGGATGCAGGACAACAAAGTTTCAGACTCGTTAATGCGTTCTGTATTACCAACAGGTTGGTCTATTGCAGACCGTTCTGGTGCGGGAGGTCATGGTTCGCGTGGCATTAACGCGATTATATGGAAGGAAAATCATCGACCTGTTTACATTAGTATTTATGTCACAGAAACCGAGCTCTCACTTCAAGCTAGGGACCAACTCGTTGCGCAGATAAGTCAGTTGATTTTACAAAAGTACAAAGACAATTAAGTCACCACTCACCTAACCCTATTTGTATCCTTTTCTAGCCCTTCTCTTCCAGAAGGGCTCATTCTGTACTTCCATCTTAAAAACACCACTTATTGAGTAATGACTTACTTATAAATAGGTATAAGATTTACTTATTTAGGGTGAGTTAACGCCCACATTAAGCAACCAAATGCACACAAACAGCGATAATTGAACCATACTCTTACCAAGAAGCACATTTTCTACAAAATAGCTTCACGTAATTTATTGTTGGTATTTGCAACATTGCCAAGGAGATGTCTATTGAGACTTGAAAGAACTTTTAACCCTGATGACTTATCGATGCAAAACATGGAAAGTCTGATATGTATGCCGATAGGGTTTGTTCACTTTTTAGCTCAATCGGAAACACTACAGCAAGTACTTGATACGGTGGCAGAATGGATAAATCGTATATTTAATTCTGACCGTGCGAGTATCACACTTTATGAAAACAATGATCATTTAAAGGTCTACTCTTTCTCTGGTAGTAAAGCGATTCCCGCTGAATTTTTAGTGCCCATTCATCAAGCGTTTGTTGGCCGAGTGTTCAAAAAGCAACAACTGATGATCTGCGACGATGTTACGCAATCTGATGAGATCGATTGTGTGATGCTCGCATCCAATGGTATGGGTACGTGTATGGACGCGCCTTTAATGCACGGTAAAGTCTGCCTAGGAACGCTTAATGTTGCGCATCATCAAACGCACATTTACACAAACGAACAAGCGGCACAGCTTCAGTGCATCGCTAATTGGATTGCTTTAAACATTGCCCTTCATATACAGATTATGAAAATGGAACACCTCGCCACGGCGGATGATCTAACAGGTATTCCAAACCGCAGAGAGTTCATGCGACAAATCGAAAGCCGCCTAAATGAATACCGAACCCAGGGCATTGACTTCCATGTTGCTATTTTAGATCTCGACAATTTTAAAAGCCTCAATGACCGATTTGGTCATGACGCAGGCGATAAATCACTGATCCATGCAGTTAATACTATTAAAAGTCATCTACTTGATTGTGACTTACTTGCCAGAGTTGGCGGTGAAGAGTTTGCCATCGTATTAAGAAGTCGCTCATCACAGCAAGCTCTAGACACATTAGAAACGATTCGTAATGCACTAGAAACGACGACCGTTCAACATTCAGGTTGTGATATGAGCTTCACCGCGAGTATTGGGGTAACTCAAGTCTGTCGTCTCGACGACTCATTTGAACCACTCGTTAAACGCGCCGACTTAGCACTTTACAAGGCAAAAGAAACCGGAAGAAATCGCGTTGAGTTTCATATTGGTGAAGAAAGGTAGAAAAAATAAAAAAAAGGTAGCGACTCATTGCGCTACCTTTTGTCGATTCTAACCCGCTTAAAATAACTAATACGAACTTTAAGCCAGTTAAAAATAAGAATGAGCAAATTTAATTATGCTTTCTTAAGATCTTTAGCTGGGTAAGTTAGTGTTTTTTCGCCTGCTTTTACATGTGTGTAAAAACCGCCACTGCTTAAACCTGTAACAACCATTTCGCCAAGATCGATACCTTTAGTCGCTACTACTACGTCACCGATTGAAAACATATTGAATACCTTGTTTGTTTAGATTAAGACACTAAGTCGTTGCGCGGTATTTAATACGATATTAGGCAAAGCACCTAATCGAGTTTTTTATCGTAAAGATTAATTTATATTTGTCGTGAACTCTAAGTTTCCACATTGAAAATCACAGGATATTTTCCAAAAAAAGATGCGCGATTCTTGTGAAATACGGTAATATCTTCTAGCATCAAGTGCGGAGGTATTCTCCGCCCTCATTGGAGAAAAATGATGAAGAAAGGCCTAAAAATGCGTGCATTAGAGCGTTCTGATTTGCGCTTTATTCATGAACTGAATAACAACCGAAATATCATGGCCTACTGGTTCGAAGAACCTTACGAGTCTTATGACGAGCTCGAAGAACTTTATCGAAAACATATACATGATGACGCTGAAAGACGTTTTGTCGTCGAAGATGAAGACGGCATCGTAATTGGCTTAGTTGAGCTGATCGAGATTAACTACATTCACCGCAGCGCGGAATTTCAGATAATCATCGCCCCAGAGCATCAAGGCCGAGGTTATGCGACAGAGATGATTAATCGTGCGTTAGATTACTCATTCTCAATTCTTAATCTACGTAAAATCTACTTATTAGTCGCATTGGATAACGAAGTCGCTATTCACTTATACAAAAAATGCGGCTTTATCGAAGAAGGTCACCTTGTAGAGGAATACTTTATTAACGGCGCTTACAGCGATGTTAAGCGCATGTATATATTAAAACACCAATACCAGAAAAAGATCGAAGAAAACAACTCAATTCACTAGTTCATTCTATCAAAGTAAAAACGCAGCTATTTGGGCTGCGTTTTTATTTATTCAAATTGATATTGATATGATAATACGATGCGCTTGTCTGCTTCATCCAAATAGGTGTTGTTGTCCATGACAAACGTCATTACGTTAAAAGAGTGGCGTTTGCTCACGAGGTAACCAAGGCCGATACCACCAAAGAAGCCTTTGTAGTTCTCTCCTTCACTGTTTTCTGAGCCGTAAGTGCCTGCTGCGAAGCTGATTAACGTCAGCTCTTTGGTAAACGATTTCAGCGCAAATGCACCAACGTAACCGCTACTGCCTGAAGAGCTCATCATATTGAAGCCATTCTCTGCACTTGGCGTACCCGTAAAGTTAGGCTCGCTACAGAGACTACTTTCTGCACCGTCACAAACAGGAACATCACCAGTGTTGTACGTATAGCCTGCCATTGGGAAAATTTGGAAGCCTGCTGGCTCAATCCCGAAATAACTTAGCGGCATAAAGGTACCAACGCTGTAGTTGGTTTGATCCGCGCCGTTTACGTATTCATTTTTACCGAAGTTGAAGTTCACGATACCGACCGGAAACAGCCACGAGCCACCAATACGCCACTCGCTCGCATCATCATTGATACGCAGGTTAATTTTGCGCGCTTGGTCAAGCGCAAGTGAGCCCGAGAATGAGATGTTTTGATCATCAAAATCGTAGTTGTTTGCGTATGAGGCGCCAAATTTCGTGATGACTTTTGTTGGGTCATCCGCCAACTTGTTTTTATTGTCTTTTACTCGATGCTCGGCACCATGAGCCAGCGTACTGACCAACAAAGTCGTACACACTAACGCTAGTTTATTTTTCATTTTTTAGTCCTTTGAGATGTTGAATACCCGCACTTAGCTGCGCAGAGACTTTTTGAATCATCACTCACTGGATGTGACAGAAGCGCCCTAACTACCTTAGATGGTGTGACAGCATCCAGTGCAGGTAGTTAGGGTGGAATGGCCTGTAAGGAAGGCGTTTTAGCGATTAGGAATGATTAGTTTTTCCAGTTGTAGCTCATGCTCATGAAGTACAGAGCAGGCTCATCAAAGCCAGCTTGTAAGCGTGGCGTTTCCGACGATTCCATCAAGATCGCTTCCAACGCGAAACCAATTGAGTTTTCTGAATCCAATTTGTAATCAATGCCTGTACCAATGCGGTACGCCTTGCCAGTAGGAACGGTAATGTCACCGTTTGATTGACTTTCATACATGCTGGTATCGAATGCAAAACCTGCATTCCACATCATTTTTTCATTCAGTTTGTACTGAGTACCTAATGCGATTTGGTAAGTGTCTTGTGTCTCTACGTTCAGCGTGGTTGTGTATTCGCTCCAGTCTTGCCAGTTCACGTTCCACATCACCGCTAGGTCATCATTCACTTCGTGGTAAGCACTGAAGATCAGTTGTTGTGGAGCAATGGAGTTACTCTTGTCGAATTCAAATTCGGCTTCAGAAGAGTAAGACAGACCAAGACGCGTGCCTGATGTTGCCTCATAAAGCACACCTACTCGGCCGTTGACCTGAGTATCTTGGTCTTCGTCATTGAAGTTCAAGACTCCCTTCGTTTCCACTTCATACATACCGTACTGAATACCAAGCGCCGCACCCACAGACCAGTGATCATTGATGCGGTAAGAAGCGGAAGGTTGAATGGTTAAGGCTTGCGTCGTTGCTGTAGGAATATCTAAATGATTATCCAAAAGACCTTCGTACTCGAGGCCAAGGCCGTAGTTGCCATACAGACCAATACCCAGCGTCCATTTGTCGTTTACTTGTTGGCTGTAAAATGCCGACGCCATAGGAACAAAACCAATCACGTTGCCCGCATCGCCAGTCATCGTGTCTAGTTGCGCGTCACCGTAAAGGCCAATCAGGTTACCAGAGAAAGATTTACCAGAAACATTCGCCAGACCAGCCGGGTTTGCTGCCATTACTGAGGCATCTTGCGCACGAGCCGCCATACCAGCGGATGCCAAACCAATATCCGATGCAGTTGTTTCGTAAAGGTATAACCCTCCCGCTTGCGCAGCAGCACACGTCAGTAGAGAGCTCGCTACGACGATTTTTGAAAGATTTTTCATGCTAAAACCTATTATTGTTTGGGGAACCCACGCTGCGACGGTGGTTGTATATCAATGAAAGGCATTGGCCAATCGCACACAGCGTGGGGGTGTTGTGGAGTCAGTCAGTTGAAATCAGCGTTATTGCTCGCTCACCTCAAGTTCAGTGGGTTTCTTTCGCTTAAACTTCTCGCGCAGAGATTGCATCATCACGAAGAACACTGGCGTCAGTAACGTGCCTACAAACGTAGAGAGAATCATGCCGCCGAATACTGCAAAGCCCAGTGAGTGACGAGATGCCGCACCGGCACCCGATGCAATCACCAACGGGAATACCCCCCAGATGAAGGCAAATGCGGTCATCTGTACTGCACGGAAACGGATTCGAGCAGCTTCTTTGGCAGCATCAATGATGGATAAGCCCTTTTCTTCTCGCAGAACTTTGGCAAATTCCACGATAAGAATCGCCACTTTGGCGGACATACCGATCAAGATGACCACACCAATCTGCACGTACAAGTCGAACGGTTGTCCCACCAGCAGTAGCGTGCCCATTGCGCCGAGAATCGCGACTGGAACCGCCATCATTACCGCTGCAGGAATGGTCCAACTTTCGTACTGAGCCACCAAGAACAAGTATGTGAACAGCAAAGACAATGCGAACGCGATCGGCGCCATGTTGCCTGCTTTCATCTCTTGGTAAGTCATGCCTGACCACTCGTATGAGTAACCACTTGGCAAAGATTCCGCAGCCAGTTTTTCAATGGCTTTTACAACATCACCCGAGCTGTAACCTGGCGCTGGCGCACCGTTCACGGTTGCAGAACTGAACATGTTGTAGTTCGACAAGGTATCTGGGCCGAAGATCGGCTTCACTTTCACTAGCGTTGCCAGTGACACCATTTTTCCAGAGCTTGAGCGAACAAACAGATGGTTGATGTCGTCGATATTGTCACGGTATTGCTCTTCTGCTTGCACTTTCACTTGGTACGAACGACCAAACAAGTTGAAGTCAGAAATGTAGGCGCCGCCCAACTGTGCTTGCAGTGTGCTGAAGATTTCATTCAACGGTACGCCCATCGAAATCGCTTTATCGCGATCAATATCGATGTAACGTTGCGGAATATTCGCACGGAAAATCGAGAACGCACGTGCCACTTCAGGCAGTTGGTTGATTTGGGCAACAAAATCAGCGGTTGTTTTTGCCAACTCTTGTGGAGAACGGCCCAAGTTGTCCTGCAGCACAAGGTTGAAACCATCCACCGCACCCATACCTTTGATTGCCGGTGTCGCGAAAACGAACGAAGCGGCATCTGGCGTTGAGTTCAGCATTTGGTTAACTTTATTCATCAATGCGCGTTGGTGTAGCTCAGGGTCTTTACGTTTGCTCCAGTTATCCAGTTTGATGATCAACATGCCCGAGTTTGGAATCGACGCCATGTTAATTACCGAGAAGCCCGCAACCGAAACCACGTTCTCCACACCTTCCATCTGTTTTAGCTCATCAACGTACTTCTTCATTAATGGTGCAGTACGCTGCAATGCTGCTGCGTCTGGCAAACGCATTTCGACCATGAACACGCCTTTATCTTCGTTCGGAACGAAAGAAGAAGGTACGGTCATGAACGCAAATGCCAGCACCGCAATAAGCGCGCC
This sequence comes from Vibrio sp. 947, assembly GCF_033339115.1. Taxonomy (NCBI): domain Bacteria; kingdom Pseudomonadati; phylum Pseudomonadota; class Gammaproteobacteria; order Vibrionales; family Vibrionaceae; genus Vibrio; species Vibrio sp. 947. The sequence continues at coordinate 28,243 of NZ_JAWOTX010000001.1, forward strand.
ATAAACACCGATACTCAGCACAATGCGGCGGCTCAAGAAGCCAACTAAACCTTGGTATTTGCGCGTTATTGCTTCAAAACCTCGGTTAAACGCACGCAAAGGCGCAATAGGTTGCGAGTGAGTAGATTTCAACATCAACGCACAAAGCGCTGGCGTTAACGTTAATGCGTTGATCGCAGAGATCAGCACCGATACACAGATGGTGACCGCGAACTGGTTGAACATTCGACCAGAAATACCCGGCAATAGCGCAACCGGTACAAATACCGCCAACAAAATAAGCGTTGTTGCCAATACTGGCCCTGTCACTTCTTTCATAGCTTGGATCGTGGCCGGAATCGGGTCTAAATGCTCTTCATGGATAACCCGCTCCACATTCTCTACCACGATGATCGCATCGTCCACCACGATACCGATGGCGAGGATCAAGCCAAACAACGAGATCGTGTTAATGGTCATGCCCATCACGCCCATGATTGCGAACGTCGCAATAATGGAAACCGGAATCGCTAAGGTTGGAATGATGGTCGCTCGCCAGTTCTGCAAGAAAACGTACACAACGAAGGTGACAAGAAGTACCGCAATCACCAGCGTCTCATACACTTCATCAATCGATGTCTCTACGTATTCGGTAGAGTCATACGCGATGTCGTAGACCAAATCACCAGGAAACGATTTCTCGTACTCTGTCATGGCCTCTTTCACGCGTTCCATCACGTCTAGCGCGTTCGCGGTCGGTAACTGGTACAAGGCCAGAACGGCGGCTGGTTCGTTATTCATACGACCATCAGCTTCGTAACCTTGTGCACCAACTTCGACACGAGCCACATCTTTCAAGCGAATCAAAGAATCTTTCTTGCTCGCACGAATGATGATGTTCTCGAACTCTTCCGCAGAAGTGAGGCGGCCTTTGGTTTGCAAAACATATTGATATTGCTGGTCACCCGGAGCTGGCATACCACCGATCTTACCCGCCGCCACTTGGATGTTTTGCGTTTTAATTGCGCCAATAACATCGCTAGCAGAAAGCTTCAAGGTAGCCAGTTTATTTGGGTTCAACCAAATACGCATTGAGTAGTCTTTCTTACCCAGCAGCGTAATGTCACTCATACCTTCGATACGTTTTAGACGCTCGACAATATTGAGATCCGCGTAGTTAGAAAGGTAGATACTGTCGTGAGACTGTTTCGGAGAACGCAGTGTGATAACGCCCAGCATGTCGGAAGATTTCTTCTTAACCGTCACACCGATTTGGTTTACTTCTTGTGGTAGAGACGACGTCGCCTGTGCCACCAAGTTGTTCACACGAACCTGCGCCATATCGCCATCTGCGCCCACTCGGAAGTAAATACGCAATGTGTATGAGCCATCGTTACCAATCACAGAAGACATGTAAATCATGTCTTCAACGCCGTTGACTTTGGCTTCTATCGGTTGTGCTACGGTCTTTTTAACCACGTCCGCATTTGCACCCGGATACATGGTGCTCACCGTAATTACCGTTGGAGAGATTTGAGGATACTCAGAAATTGGCAAGACTTTCAGGGCGATCATACCCATCAATGTCATCGCCAGTGAGATCACCAAAGCAAATTTCGGCCGGTGAATGAAAAATTTACTTAACATCAGTACTCACTCAGCCTTGTTCACTCTGTAGCTCAACGTCTTTCACCGTTGCACCCGGACGCACTTTTTGTAGACCATGGACGATGACTTTTTCGTTAGCCGCCAAACCAGTCAGCACAGCACGTTTCACACCGTAGGTCTGACCGAGTTCAACGTTACGACGAGACACCACGTGATCATCACCAACCACCATGACGTAGTCACCCGCTTGGTCTTGTTGAACAGCCGCCGATGGGATAAGCAAACCATCAATGGTTTTGTTGCGCAGCTTGATGGTCAAGTTGCCATATTCACCCGGCATAAGCGCGTAAGTTGGATTATCGAATTGTGCTTCTGCTCGAATTGAGCCTGTTTCTAAATCGATCTTATTGCCAACGGCGTAGATCTTGCCATCAAGCGGATACAATGAACCGTCTGAAAGCGTCAGTGTTAAATCAACATCCAGTTTGTCATCATTACGATGAGCCACATCAATGGCACTTCTTACTCGGCGGTAGAGCTTCTCATCCACATCAAAGCCAAAGCGAATTGGGTCGATTTGAGTGATCGAAACAAGAGGAACGAGTTGAATTTTCGAAATACGGTCACCCACTCGGAAGTTGCTGAAACCCACGCGGCCAGAGAAAGGAGCACGCACAGAGCTAAATTCAAGATCGAGCCTTGCTGAAACCAGCGTCGCTTTCGCCTCTTCTACCGAAGCAATCGCTGCGGCGTGCGCAGCAATGGCGTCATCGTATTGCTGCTCACTGATGCTTTTATCTTTGATGAGTTTCTTCACACGTTCTGCATCACGCGTAGTTTGAACGAGTTGTGCTTTTGCTTTTTGCAACGACGCTTTTGCATACGCCAGTGCCGCTTTGTAAGGACGGTCGTCGATTTCAAACAGCAATTGGCCTTTTTCGACCATATCGCCATCTTTAAAATGAATCGCGGTTAATTCGCCACCGACTCGAGGCATAATATCAACGTCATTTACCGCTTCAGTTCGACCGATAAAAGTATGATAAGGAGTGATTTTTGTTTCGGTTAGGGTAACGGTTTCAACAGAGGGTGCTTGGGCAGTTTTCGTTGCGATATCGCCCGTTTTGCATCCTGATAGTAATGCAGAAGATATAGCAATAGATACCAACGCAAATTTATATTTGGCTTTCATGATAAACCTACTTTATGTAGAAAGTGTCCTAGCCTAAATATTTACATATATGGATAGACGCTTTCTATTCTGGAAATAAACGAGGGAGTTAGAATTGGTAGTTAAATTCGATGCGGTGATCACCATCACCGAAATTAACGTGATCATTCCAGTTTGCAAAGTAACGAATATTTGCGCGAGGATTAATTTGATAAGACAACGCAAACTCATGAGTCAAGATATTATCTTCACCCGCGTAATAAGTATCTTTATATTGACCAGACCCTGACAACGCATGCATATACATTGGGTTGTAGTTAATCCAGATTTTATCGGTTAATTCAATTTTTGAGTACATACCCACAACAGTGAAAGTACCTGGAATTTCATAACCTTTGTCATCACCACTAAAATCATTAGCAATAGTGACACCCGCACCAGCTAAAGGAAATAGCTGCAACATACCAAACTTAGGTAGACCTTGAATAAAGCTATAAGATGCATCTAATTTATCGTTATCAACGTCGTAGTTTACATCTAATTGACGGCCTAGACCTTTTGCGACTTCTACTTGGAAATTACGTAGTCGGAAAGAGTCAATGCTGTCATCAACGTTGGCATATATTGGATCGTCATTGTCGCGAATGCCAAATAGCTCACCACCAATGCCTTTCATTTCAATGATGTTCATCGCCATGGTACCAGGCTGGCTAGATTGGTAAGTTTGACCGATTTTGATGTTCGCGCCTTTATCAGTAATACCAAAGCCCGCTTGGGTGTATACCGCAAGTGGGTCAGACATATCTTGTAGTTCTTCGTTATTGTTTGTCTGCGCATAGGCAGAAGACGCGAGTTGTAGGGCTGCAACCATAATGGCAACAGACGGTTTCACTAAATTCATAAAACTATATCCATTTTAATGATTATAAAATTATTCACGTCATGAGGTCATCATAAATAGCAAGCAACACAACTCGCTTTGGATAACATAAATTATCAAAGCAAATTCAATAATGACGAAACATTCGACGTTTTAATTAAAATAAAATAAAGCATCGTAAAAGTTCAATCACCACTACTTATATCTTATATAACTTGAAATTTGGTAATACCAATGAAGAAGGAAATATTAAAACTTATGAAAATTCAATTATCATTAGAACAAATGATTAATTAATTTTACCATATAAATAGAGAGTGCAATGGATTTAGGTGATCGCGATCAATGTTTCATTTCTATCGTACAACACTCTTCAGATTAATTAGAACATTATAATAATTTAAAAACCTTAGTTTGATTAGCCTAGTATCAGATTAGAATAGTAGGCCTATAATAAATAAAAAGGGAATCACTCTCTGTGATTCCCTTTTATTATCGAGCGATAAAGCGCCGATGCGTTTCGATAACTAAAACGCAAACAATTCGCACTATTGCAGTTTCTCTATTCCCATATTGAACAGTGCAAAACTATAAATATCTGCATTTGTCTCAATTATTTTACGCGTTGGTGTGCCTGCACCATGTCCTGCATTGGTTTCGATGCGAATTAAGGTCGGATTTGAACCCGCTTGCTTCGATTGCAACTCAGCAGCAAATTTGTATGAGTGAGCAGGAACAACACGGTCATCATGATCACCGGTTGTAATCAATGTTGCTGGGTATTCCACCCCCGCTTTTACATTGTGCACCGGCGAATAACTTTTCAGATATTGGAACATCTCTTTACTTTGCTCTGCCGTGCCGTAATCATACGCCCAACCAGCACCTGCGGTAAAAGTATGGTAACGCAGCATATCCAGTACGCCGACTGCTGGCAGCGCCACTTTAAACAGCTGTGGACGTTGCGTCATAACGGCCCCCACTAACAAGCCACCATTCGATCCACCGTTAATGGCTAACTTGTTTGATGACGTTACCTTTTCATCAATTAGAAATTCAGCCGCCGCAATAAAGTCATCAAACACATTTTGCTTTTGCATTTGAATGCCAGCGTTGTGCCACTCTTTACCATACTCCCCACCGCCACGAATGTTCGCTACCGCGTAAACACCACCAAGCTCCAGCCAAGCCGCACGTGTCGGGCTAAAAGATGGTGTGAGGCTAATGTTGAAGCCGCCATAACCATATAGGATGGTTGGTGCGCTGCCGTCCATCGGTGTCCCTTTTTTATAAGTGATGATCATCGGCACTTTTGTTCCGTCTTTTGAGGTGTAAAACACCTGGCGAGAGTCATACAAAGCTGGATCAAATGGCGCTTTAGATTTGTAGTACACCTCGCTATTACCATCTTTGATGTTCAGACGATACGTAGTGCTGGGCATCTTGTAGTTGGTGAAAGAATAGTAGACTTCGGTTTCTTCTTTTTTACCCGAGAAACCGTATGCGCTGCCAATATCAGGCAATTTGATTTCTCGAATGAGTTTGCCGTTCATGTCGTATTGCTTCACCATCGAGATCGCATCAACAATATAACTCGCAAACAAATTGCCACCCGCGGTAGAAACGCGTAACACATTCTTTGTTTCAGGGATCAAATCTTTCCAGTTTTTGGGCTGCGGCTGACTCGCATCCACCGTCACGACGCGTTTGTTCGGCGCGTTAAGGTTCGTAACCAAGTACAGCTTCGTGCCTTGGTTGTCTATCACCCAAGTATCAGAACTGGTGTTATCTAAAATGGTTTTAAGCGGGCTGTTTGGCTTACTCAGATCTTTAAAGAACAGTTTGTTACCCGATGTCGATACGCTGGCTGAGATAAACAAGTAGCGTTCATCATCTGACGTATAGCCGCCAACATAACGGTATTTCTCTTCCTCAAAACCGCCGAAAATCAGCTGGTCTTCACTTTGTTTCGTTCCAAGCTTATGAAAGTAGAGCTTGTGTTGATCTGTCTTCGCGGAGAGTTCACTCCCCTGTGGCTTGTCATAACTCGAGTAATAGAAACCTTGATTGCCGAGCCAACTGATGCCGCTGAACTTAATATCCACCAGCGTTTCACCGACTGGCTTTTTGGTTTCTGTGTCTAACACAATGACTTTGCGCCAATCGCTACCGCCTTCCGAAATGCTGTATGCGACCAACGAACCGTCTCGTGAAAAGCTCACTCCAGCTAATGATGTGGTGCCATCCTCACTAAACGTATTTGGATCGAGGAACATTTCTGCGTCACCATCACCTAACTGCCGATAAAGCACATCTTGGTTTTGTAAACCGTCATTTTTGTAGAAATAAGTGAACTTACCCTCTTTGAACGGTTGGCTTTGCTTTTCGTAGTCCATGAGCTTAGTGATGCGCTCTTCAATCTGCTCGCGGTAAGGGATTTTCGACAGATAATCAAACGTCACTGCATTTTGTGCCTTCACCCATTCTGCGGTTTCTGGGCTGAGATCGTCTTCCAACCAGCGATAAGGATCACTCACTTTTGTACCAAAGTAGTCATCGACAACATCCACTTTTTGTGTGGTTGGATACGTGATGGCTTTCGGGGTTACCTGTTCAACCGACGATTGCGCCGCTTCATTTGCATGCGCCACAGACAACACACTTCCGAGTGCGAGAGCCGTTGCGAACGCTAGGGTGTTCTTTTTCATTAAATTCCTTTTTATTTTTCTGTTGTCTTTTTGTGCAATACATCAGAACTCTACTATATATCGACAAAATGAATCTAATTTCATTAAACGAGTTGTGAAAGCCATCCTAACTCCCTTATTTCCTGCCAATTCTACATATCGGTAAGTGGCTGTGTAGAGCTTAGGAACAACGCTGAAGAGCTACGATGGCGTTTACTCTCTTTCGTCTAAGTCAGCTCGATTTGGCGCAAAACCCCAGACTCAGAAGCGAAATCTTGGTCGTGACTAATCAGAACAAATCCACCTTTGTACACATTTAACGCCTGACTAAGCATTATTTTTGACTCGAGATCGAGATGATTATCTGGCTCATCAAGCAGCAGCAAAGGCTGGGAGTGTTGATGGCTGACGATCAGCATTGCGAGCTTCATCTTCTCGCCACCACTGAGTACGCATCCCAACCGAAACACAGTGTCTCGACGAAAACCGATCCCCGCCAATAAGGTTCTCGCTTCACTTTCCGTCATCTCTTGGCAGGTCTCCATTACGTTCTCAAGTAACGAAAGATTTGGATTCACTGCGCCAAAGTGTTGGTCGAGATAATACAAGGGAGTATTCACTTGCAGCTCACCACTCAGCAACGACAACTCGCCAAGCAACGTCTTTAACAAGGTTGACTTTCCGCATCCATTTTTCCCTTTGAGATGGACTTTGTCGTTCGCAAAAATCTGCAAAGTGATAGGAGTAGAATCCCCAAAAGGCAATATACCTTCTTGTATCGACAACACTTTTTTCGAACGGTTCGGATTATCTGCAAGATAAAGCTTTTGCGCTTTGAGCTGCTCATGTCGCGATTGCAACGCCCGCTCTTTGGCTTGTAAATGCACTTGTCTGAGTTGCTCATTCTTATTGCGATTTGAGGCGCTGGCGGTCGCGCTATCCTTTTTGCCATCAAGCAAAATTTTGGGCTGACTGCCGTCTTTGCGCAGTTTGTTCCCTTGCGCGGCGCGTTGGTCTGCTTTTTCGCGATTTTTCTGGGCTTGCTCAGCTAACCGTTTTTTCTGTTTATCGACCTGCGCTAACTGCCTTTCGACCGCTTGTAGCTCAGTGCGTTTTTGCTCGGCATACACATCGTAATTTCCACCAAAAACCTGTAAGCCTAGGCCCGAGAGTTCCCAAATTTCCTCCATTGCTCGAAGCAGCTCGCGATCGTGACTGATGAGTAAAATCGCACCGCTGAAATGCGTCATAGACTCTATCAGCCATTGTTTCGCCTCGGTATCGAGGTGATTGGATGGCTCATCGAGAATCAAAAGATCCGTTTCGTTTTCAAATAACTGCCATAACTGCAAACGCGCCAACTGACCACCACTGAGCCGAGCACAAGAGAAATCAGGGTCTTGCGGCAAGCCCATCGCAGCAAGCTGCTGTTTGAGTTTCAGTTCAATATCCCACTGTTCGCCAACCAGTTCGAACCAATGCTCAAAAACATCACCTTGTTCAATCTGCTTCAAAGCATGTAAGGCCGAGTCTGTTCCCAGAAATTGGGCGATCGATTGCTGACCTGAAAGCAGATCAGACGGCTGCTGGCGATACATCATGAAAGAAGAGGGAGCAGTCACAACACCGCTGGCAGGCTGAATTTCTCCCGCTAAAATGGAAGCCAAAAGCGACTTGCCGATGCCATTGCGCCCAACCAAACCAACACGTCGTTTAGTCATGGAACAAGAAATAGACTGGAATAGCGTATCGCCATTATCAAACTGATGGCTAACATTAAAAGCTTGTAAAACTGGCATAATTTGCCTCCTGTATGACAGGGACAACAGCCGTAGCTATGATTTGAGGTTGCAACAAAACGCGTGCACAAACGCATTAAGCTCTATGTAAAGTTCGACGATATACGTCAAATCAAAAAGTCGTCTTGTTGCAAAGAAATATCGGAAAGTGAGCTACGCCTACTAACCCTGCAGATCCAAAAAATAAGTAAAAATATGGATGACAGGTTTAGTTCTTCATGTTGGCGTAATCTCCTAGAGAAATGATGCACAGAGTGTAGCCGCTTTTTTGTTCAAAAAGCAAGCTTTCTAACCAAATGCGAACAAAAAGAAAGTTTCACAGTAAGTTGTTATATCACATTAACTTTTTAACAAGTCTTTGAACAATTTCGAGATCTTAGCAACACAATTTTTATCCAAGCCATACTATGCTTAGGGTAAAGATAATCCACATAAGGGCGTGGTTATGAAATACAAACATATCCTTGTTGCACTCGAACTGTCAGATGAAAGCACCGTGCTTATCGACAGAGCGGTATCAATGGCAAACTATCTCGACTCCGATATCTCCTTTATTCATATTGATGGTACGCACGGAGAAATCTATCGTGAGCTTGTAGACATTAAAGAAAACCCGGATCAAAGGCCGTTGAATGAGCATTCAATGGAATGTTTAAAAACATTTAGTGATTACATGGATTACCCACTTAAACATTTCTTCGTAGGTACTGGCGACTTGGCTGATAAATTAGAGGTCACCATTAAAGAGCAAGAAGTGGATCTTCTGATTTGTGGTCACCACCAAGATTTCTGGAGCAAGATTATTTCTTACTCCAGACACTTAATTAACAAGTCACCGGTGGATATTCTAGTCGTCCCTATTCATGATTAGTAAAACGTAACGCTTCCCAAAACCACCAATTTATTTGGTGGTTTTTTATTGATATTGAAACAGCTTAAACAGTTTTCCAAACTAGCTTGGCGATCATTTATGAGTTACATTTTCTAACCAACCCGCGCTCCTACTGGGCATGGTTATTTAGATAGCAAGGATCCCTATGGCAAATAAAAAAGTACTCATTCTCTTTGCTCATCCTTCCCAGCATCGTTCAGAAGTGAATACTCCACTTTTCAAAGAAGCTCAAAAAATTGAAGGCGTGACATGTGTTGATCTCTATGGCGAATACCCTCGTTTCGATATTAATATCGACCGTGAGCAGCAACGCTTACGTGAGCATGACGTGGTGATTTTCCAATTCCCACTATATTGGTATTCAACGCCTGCGATTTTAAAAGAGTGGCAAGATCTGGTTTTGGAATATGGCTTTGCTTACGGTACAGATGGCACAGTACTGCAAGGCAAGACCATGCTTTGTGTGCTGTCTGCAGGGGGCAAAGAAGAAGCTTATAAGGCAGAGGGCTACAACCACTTTACGATTCGTCAACTGCTTGCGCCTATTGAACAAATGTCCGCACTGACCGGCATGAACTACATTGCCCCTCTCGCGATGTTTGGCGCACGTACAGCAGATGAAGAAGGGCGAATCCCTCGTCATGTTGAGCGGTACAAGAGCCTGCTAACAGCTTTAGTCGAAGATAGGTTGGATGTTGAAGCTGCGGCGTCATTAATCAAGCTTAACAGCGCATTGCCAGAGCTCATTAAGGAGGCTTCATGACAGGGATATTCTTACAAGCCTTCGTATATTTGATTGCTGCTGTAATTGCAGTCCCACTTGCTAAGCGTTTGGGACTTGGGTCCGTTTTAGGCTATCTCATCGCAGGTGTGGTCATTGGCCCAATTATCGGTTTAGTCGGTGAAGAAACAACAACAATACAGCACTTTGCCGAGTTTGGCGTGGTGATGATGCTGTTTCTCGTTGGTTTAGAGCTCGAACCCAAAATGTTGTGGGCGATGCGCAATCGCTTAATGGGTTTAGGAGGTCTGCAAGTCGGCGGTACCGTCGCGGCGATTATGGGTATTGCCTTATACTTTGACCAGCCTTGGACCATAGCCTTAGCCATAGGTTTGATCTTCGCCCTCTCTTCTACTGCGATTGTTTTGCAAACTTTTAGCGAAAAAGGATTAACGAAGACGGAAGGTGGACAAAACGCTTTCTCCGTGTTGCTTTTTCAAGATATTGCAGTGATACCAATGTTGGCGTTCATTCCCCTATTGGCCTTACCTGAATTAATTGAACAGGCACAGTCCGCAGCACAAACAGCCGCAGCGCACCATGAAGAATTAAGCCTCGTTGCGGGGTTGCCAGGCTGGGCATACGGCATCGTAATCACAGCATCGATAGCAATCGTCGTCGTTGGTGGACACTTTTTAAGTCGACCGCTGCTCAATTATGTGGCTAGCTCTGGTTTGCGAGAAATCTTTACCGCAACTGCACTCATGCTTGTCATTGGTATCGCTGCACTGATGAGTTTAGTGGGCTTATCTCCTGCCTTAGGAACCTTCTTGGCTGGCGTTGTATTGGCGAACAGTGAATTCCGCCACGAGTTAGAATCCAATATCGAACCATTTAAAGGCCTATTGTTAGGTCTGTTCTTTATTACCGTTGGCGCAGGGATCAACTTCTCGGTCCTTTTTGGTGATTTCTGGTTGGTCATGGCATTGACCATTGGCGTGATGGTTTTGAAAGCCTTGGTGCTGTTTATTCTTGCACTGATATTTAGGGTGAAAGGCAGCAACCGCTGGCTGTTTACCCTAAGCTTGGCTCAAGCAGGTGAATTCGGCTTTGTGCTTCTAAGCTTTTCAGTGCAAAACCACGTCATCCCATTTGAACTCTCACAAACTCTTGCGTTAGTGGTTGCGATTTCGATGTTCCTGACACCAGGTTTGTTTATTCTGTTTGATAGAGTGATTCTGCCGCGCTTTGAAAGCCAGTCAAATGAACGCGAAAGCGATACGATTGAGGAAACAGGCACGGTGATCATCGCCGGCATCGGCCGCTTTGGACAAATAGTGAATCGCCTATTGGTATCAAACGGCGTGACTACCGTAGTACTTGACCATCAATCTGACCAAGTCGATAACATGCGCCAGATTGGCACTCGCGCCTATTTTGGCGACGCGACTCGACCAGATATGCTACATACAGCCGGCATTGAGCACGCCGCTGCGTTGGTTGTGGCGATTGATAACCAAGAATCGAGTGTAGAACTGGTGAAGTACGTTAAGCACACGTACCCAAAAGTAACAGTGATTGCACGTGCCTTTGACCGTGGACATGGCTATCTTTTGCGTCAAGCGGGGGCTGATATTATTGAATCAGAGACCTACCATTCTGCATTGGAGATGGGCGGTCACACAATGAAAGCCCTTGGCATTCACCCCTTCTTTGTTGAACAACAGAAGGCGACATATAAGCGTGTTGAAGCACGTAAGTCAGAAATACTTTACAAAGCTTGGGAGGATGATTCTGAAGGTGAACGCTATGACAACAATTTCCGACAACTGTTTATTCAGTTAGAGGAGAAAATGGCGGAAGAGATGCAAAAAGATCGTCATGACAAACTATCGCGGTCAGAACGTGGTTGGACACCGCCACCTAAAGGTTACGCCGATGACTTTAATGAAGATAACGTCCAAGAGCTAACACCACCAAGAGAAGAGCCTATCCAACGATAACGCACTCCATATTAAAAACCTCCCACTTGGGAGGTTTTTATTTTTTCAGTACAGAGCCACACGCCGTGCAGGATAAAATGATCTTCTCGATATTACATAAGATCATTCATTAAAATCTCATACTCTTCGTTTGCTTCTTCCACTAAATGAGAAAGCTCTAACGCATCAGTAACTGCAAGATTGAACTGCCACGGAGTTGTGTCTTCTTTACCACAGATTCGAGTTTCACACCCACGACTCTCAAAAGACAAATCATCAAACTCTGTGGTGTGGCGCTCTTGAAGTTCAACAATCTCAACTTCTAATTTACCGACAGGATTGACTTTAACGTGGGCATGTAACTCCGAACTGTTAGACAAACAATAATCTCTATGAACCGCAATCATGGCCGCCTCCTTGGTCTGCCAACTGACAACTCAACATTGAGTGTAGACGAGGGATTTTGAACGTGGCGTGAAATAATAATGAAGATTGATCTGTCTCATTAGAACAGACAATTGTTGTCATGAAGGCATGAGCCAGCATGAGCCAGCATGAATCTCATCTGATTTAAATTGTTCTGAGATCGTAATAGTTGGCATTTACCGAGACTTTCCCTATTATCGAAACAAAATTACTGTGGTCATTCTTTAGAGGTCAGTATGGAGCTTGAAGCCGTTGCTAAAGCACTAAAAGAGTTAGGGCATCCGACTCGTTTAAGTATTTACAAAGAAGTCGTCAAAGCGGGATACAAAGGTATCGCGGTAGGCGGCGTACAAGAAAAGCTTGGCATTCCGGCATCCACTCTCTCTCATCATATCTCGAGCCTTGCTTCAGCTGGTCTTCTCACCCAGCGCCGAGAGGGTAGAACCCTTTTTTGTGTTGCAGAGTATCAGTGCTTAGATGACGTAATTGGTTTTTTAAAAGCAGAATGTTGCGTTAACGAGTGCTCATAAATTTCTAGCAAAAACGAGAGAGTTTGAGTTTATATTGAATTTCAGCAGAACGTGAATGACGATGATAAACATACACACCGAAATTGCTAACCTCGGTGTGTACATCTTCTAGTTCGCTACGAGTAACATTGACGACTTAGATGGTACGATTAACTTACCGTCAGTTGGAATGATTTGTTCTGTCATCAAATCAACCCAATTACCATCGATTTTTAATGTCAAAGACTGTTGACGCTGTGATTTATTAAGCACCACAATACCTTTGTCACCTCGCTTAAGTACGAGCATGTCATCGTTACCTTCAAGAACACTCATCGGCTCGCCATGCGTCATATTATGGAACTGGATCATTTTTGCCATTCTCGGATCGCTCCATGCACCCTGCCATCTTGGCTGACCATTTTTGCCTTTAATACCGCTGGTGTTTAAGTCGGTATAAATCAACGGCACACCACCATCTCGGCCTAGAATATAGGCATAAGCTAACCATTCGTTTTCCTCGTCCATGATGAGATCAAGAAAGACATCATTGTTAGGAATATCATGTGTGATAGCAAATGTAATCGCACGACCGGGGGACAGAGCCTGACCAAAACAATAGGGATCAATCAGAGACTTGAAGCTGCCCTTTTTAGCAAACGCCTTAAACATGGTTGAGAACAAAGGGAAATCGTACGCACCTAGGCGAGTTTCCTGTAGATACGGCTCAAGAAACAGCTGATACTCTTCTTCCGTCGCACCGCCATCGGTAATAATTTCACCAAATATATGCACATCCCGCGTGATGTCGTCTGTCCAAACACGCTTAAGATGCTCTAACGTCATGTGTTTCGCAGCGTCAATACGAAAACCTTTCACACCAATAGCTTTCAGCGCCGTTAGGTACGCTCGCTGCTGTTCAACGACATGGTCACAAACACGAAGAGTTGGCAAGCCAGGGTCGGTTGGCCCACCTGTGATACGTCCGTTTTGAACCTGCCACTTATCTTTCCAGTCTTTGATGCCGAATGCTTCAACAAAGTCCTCTTCATCAAAAAGTGGTTGAGATAGATCGCCAAACAACGCTAGCGACTGATATTTCTGTTTGTTGTTCTGGTATTCCTCCAAGACCTCTTGTCTTGGGTACTGAAGGTCTCTGCGAAGGTGGGCCTCATTTGCCATATGGTTAAACACTACGTCGGCATAAACCCACACACCAACTTGCTCCAGTTCACGAACCATATGAATAAAATCTTTGGTATCACCCAAAGCATTATCGATAACACGATAATCTTGTGGTTGATAACGCTGCCACCAGCGCTCATCGTGTGCGCTTTTCATTGGTGGCGAAACCAACACAGAGCCATAACCAAGCTCGCGGATTTCTTTTGCTCGTTGGGCAATGTCAGCATACTTCCAATCAAACGCATGTAAGATAACGTTTGCACCGAATGATTGTGTTTCCTGTGAGCCACTCATGTTGTTCTCCTGCTCGTTTCCACTCACGATTACTTGTTTGCATTTTTTTGTGAGTGAATTCAATAATCGAAATTATAAAAGCTATTCATCAGAGGCACTCACCCTTTTAGCACTAACTCAAGGCTGAAATCGAAGGCGTAGCGACTCATCCATTGCACAGCGATAAATCGTTCTGAGTGAATAACGGGCACACGGCATACAACCCGAACAGACCAACACAAAACTAAGGCATTGTTTTGATTAACAAAAACTTAAATTTAAAAAGATAGAACATAAGACCTATGTACGCCCTAAAATAGGCCCAAAGGATAAAAATAGCCAAGCCAACCCGTTGAGTAATCAATTGTTAATAAAACGAAACTGGCAGATGGATCACGTTTGGCGCGTTTCAAAAATCCAGTAAATCACCATACCTAGCGTTAAAAGACTAAAGATTTCTGTTTGTATCTGTCCCGAAATGACTTCAAAATGCGAAACTTAGCTTATCTCTATGGGGTATGCTCTACCTTGGAGGATAATAATGAATATCAAAGAATTTTCTGACCTCGTCGGGCTATCTGCTCATACACTTCGATACTATGAAAAAATCGGTTTACTTAAACATGTCCATAGAAACGCGAGTGGACATCGAATGTATAGTTCGAAAGATCTAAACTGGATAAGCTTTGTTAAGCGTTTAAAAGAAACTGCAATGCCACTTGAAGAGATTCTAGAGTATGCCAAATTAAGGGAAGTCGGCTCTCAATCTGTACCACAACGTCAAGCCCTGTTAGAACAACACCAAGAAAACCTCAAACGCCACATTGAGCAACAGAAAAAGCACTTATCGGCTCTAGAAGAAAAAATTGCCTTGTATAAAAGCGGAAAAGTTCGTTGACTTAGAGTTAACTCTAACGATTAAGGTGTGTTTACGTTTATTCACTAGGAACATACCGATGGAACAATCACGCTTTAACAAAGGATTAGAACTACTCTCTCAAATTGATGGCGACGCTGGTCATAATGTCATCGAAACCTTACAAGATATTTGTCCAGATTTAGCTCAGTACACCATTGAGTATCCGTTTGGCGATATTTATGCTCGCCCGGGCTTAGACCTAAAATCGAGAGAAATCGCAACCGTCGCCGCGCTAACGGCAATGGGGAATTGCGCGCCGCAACTAAAAGTGCACTTAAATGCAGCGCTGAATGTAGGCTGTAGCGAGGATGAGATTAAAGAGATCATTTTGCAGATGTCCGTCTACGCAGGTTTTCCCGCGGCATTAAACGGCATGTTTGCATTCAAAGAAGTGCTAGCGGAAAGAGCAGAGTAATAACGACGTTGAAATCAATTTAACCGCAATTAAAAACGGCCCTTGGGGTTCGGGCCGTGATTAAAACAACGAGTGAATTAGCGCTCAGGAGTTTCAAGCAGTTTAACCGCGCAATCTACCGCGTTGTTAATGCCTTGACTGCTCTCCAACTTGCCTGAACTTGCAGGACCAAGGGCACAAGAATACAAAGCCAGCTGCTTATCGAACGGCAGATCCAACTGTTCATAGAGATTTTGTCGGATTCTTGCATGTTGTTCTGGTTCTTGGTTAGCAAGGCTAATCAACGTTTCATAAATAAGCGTTTTCATGTCTTTCCCTTTTCACTTTATTGCACGGGGTGCATATATATTGTATCCATTTGGGAAGCACAAATCAGAAGCTAGGTCACAGAACGCGTCGCTAAAAAAGTTTATGTGCGCGGTAAATTGCAATACAAACCTAAAGCCGTTTAGAAAAAGGGCAACTGATAACTCGATAGATCAGCCGATTAACTAGCATTCGCCGCTGTTTGTTTATAATCGTGTCCGATATAAACAAAAACGTCGCTGTATCAGCGACGTTTTATCTCGACTTTAGTTAATCGAACCTGTTTAGTTGAAGTGCACTAGCATTTCAACGTCATCGCCTTGCTCTGGAGCCTGAAGAGCGAAGTGCACGTACCCTGCTTCAGTAACAGGAATCGCAAGGTATTCATTGCTGCCTGCATAGTTGGACGCATACTCGTGCTGCTCTACTGTAGGCCAATGCTCCCTACTCGCGTATAGATCGACATTACCAGTTTGAGAGTGAGCCGTTAGCCATACACGAACCTCTTCAACACCTTCAGGCACATAAACTGCTGCATAACGCTGCTTGTGAACGGTAAGCATTTTGGCTTCACCAGACTCTAATACCACAGGTGCTAAATCATCTTGCACTTGGGTTGGCGGTGTTTGCGCTTCCACTTCTAACGCAGCCACAAGATTCACTGAGTCATAGCTATCACGTCCAGTTAAGCTGATGTAGTAACGACCCGCTTTAACGTAACCATCTTGCTCTGGTTCAAACACAATCTCTTCATTGCTGCCATCAGCATATTGACTCATTTCGAAATCATAGTAATGCGCGACTTTGTTGTAGCTCATGTAAAGATCCGCATCACCCGCACCCTCAATAGATACATTGAAGTTAACGGTGTTGGCTGGAACATCAACGTAGAACAGTTTTTCGCTGTATGCTTCGCCACTGAGCTGAAGGCTTTGGTTCGCCGTCAATTCAGTCACTTGTGCTTCAGGGCTTGTTGGTTCTGTTGGCTCTTCTGGGTCTGTATCAGGTTGCTCAGGTTCCACTTTTAATGTGTCCAACCAACGTTCAAACTCAGCATCGTATTGTTGACCTAAAGACGTCACCTGCTGTGCCCATTGTTCGAACTGGCCAGAGCGCGACAATGCCAACAAGCTTTCGACGTCTTGTGGATGATTTTCTAACATGAATCGAACAGCTAGATAACCCCAACGATAGATACGATTGGTATCGTGAGAGTACGTGGTATCAAACACAGTGGAAAGGCTCAGTTTACCATCTGCAATCAGCTCAATCGCAGCTTGGTAACCTTGCTTGTAATGCATGTATTCAGCAAAACCTTCTAGCCACCAAACAATATGACCATGAGCCAAGTTATCGCTGAACGAACCGTATTGGTTAAATCGTGCATCTAAATAGTGCGTGTATTCATGTTCTAGGTTCAAGATAGAGAGATCTTCACCATTCGCGTAGCGATAAGCGACGAAACGCGCAGTATTGTCCGCTTTTGAAGGGTCACCTTCTAGGTACTGACCACCGTTGTCCGTTGTATTACCAAATAGGAATGAAGAGTAATCAACGTAACTAGTGTTACTCGCGAATACCGCCACTTCAACACGATCATTCAAATCATCAGCGACAGGTTGATTACCCGTATTCGCAACTCGATGGAAGTCGGCTTCTTTTGCCGCTAGCACTTCACACGCTTTCGCTGCTTGAGCATCGGTCAGATCCTCAGAGCGAATAATGGCAGGTCCCTGACATTCAAAACGATTTGGCATTACACGTGCAGCTAAATCTTGCTTGGCTTGCTCAATATTCAGACCATTTAGGCCTTCTGGTGCGTAGTAGCTCATCATTTCAACGGCAGCAAGCCATAGTTTGTCATGCTCACTACCCAGTGGATAACGCTGCATCACCTGTTGCATTACTGCCAATGCTTTGCGTTTGGTCTCCTGATCTGGGCTCGCGAGCAAACGACCAGTTTCACGTAATGCATTGAAAACGATAAAGCTTGCATCCGTATCTAATGCCCAAGCATTATCAGATGCGAATTTCACCAACGTATCAATATGGTGTGTATTGTTTGCCATGTATCGGTAGAACGCATCGTTCGCCGCATGGCCTGCCATAGAGCGGAACAAGTTGTTTAAACCATCGACCCATTGCGTGTCCTGTGCGGTTTCACGATTAAAGTGCATCAACGCGGCCATCATGCTATCCATGGTCAGCGGCAACTGCTTAACGTTATCAACCATCAAAGTCAGGCTCTTCATTGCACCAACTTGTTCACGACCTTGATCCAAAGCATGAGGGTTGTTTAGGAATAGGTTCGTCGACTGAGCAAAACGCTGACTCAACGCTTGCGAAAACTCAGGTGTACCAGTACCAGCGTTGTAGCGAACGTAGTAGGCCGCTCGAATAAATTCGCCTAGGTTCTCTAGAATACGAGCTTGATCTGCTTCACCACGATAGCGAGCGATTTCTTGATCCAGCGCGACTTGGATACGGCTTAGGCTCGCTTCACTATAGATATCATTCAGCGTTTCTGAAGGTGCTGAAAACCATGCGTGGTAGCAATCATACTCAGCACCAGAAACGGCAGTAGCCAGATCTCGCGATTGTTGTAAATCAGCAACAGCACACTGATTTTGTGCAAAAGAGAAGCCAGACACACTCGCTAGCATACAAGCAAGCGCCAAACGATGGCGCGGGAAAAAACGGATATGAGACATAACAACACTCATTGATTATTAACATACATTGAGTGGGGGTTTATATTCTTTACAGCTCAAACAGTGAAATCAGTGTCATAAAATTTATGAAACCGCTCCCAAAAATAGGTCTTTTACTCTAATTAAATGGGAGCAATCCCACTCCAAAAAAACTCACAATTATCAATAAAAACATTAATTTACCTTTTTCTAAATAACGACTTTATGAGGAAAATTGCCCTTAAACGCCCCCCTTAACTCTTCCAGATAGAGTTCACGACAATCAAAGGTTCTAAATTAAATTTTGATGCTTGATACCATCTATTTTTATTTGTGACTCATACCCAATAAGTCATAGAGTGCATATCAAAAGGTTGGCATTAATGGTAAATTCTCCGCCAAATCAAACACATTTACTCCTCCAGTCATTGATGAGTGAATAAAGCAGATATTTGGCTAGGGATAATACATGTCACTTTGGGGATTTTGGGGAGCGGGGATTGCCTACTTCATGACAACGTTTGCCTTTGTTTTTGGCGGCATTTTTTGGTTATGTTCTGAAGGTAATACATTAAGAGAAACAAAGCGCCAATCATCAATAATGTCCGGGGTTATTGCTTGTACTATTGGAACTTGGGTGCTTGCTTTTGGTGTTTACGTTTACGGTTACTTTTGGGATAACTCTTCTCACTATTATTTTTATTTGCTCGCTCCATGGGGACTTGCCATTTTTGGGGTAAAACTTCGTAACCGCTGGGTTAAGCAATACGCGCGTGTAAAACACGCAAAAGAAGAACAGTGGCAAAAGCACTGGCGAGAATTATTAGGGGAAGATACTGAAGAGCTTCCACCATATACACATGATTACGAGCTCTACTCGGGCATTTGGCAAGCCAATGAAGCGCTCCAAGAACAGTGTTTTGCAGCCCTTCCTCACGGGAAAGCAGTCTACGAGAGAGTGAAAGCCTTCCAAACGATGGCCTCCCCCGCTGGTGACATAAACAATCAAGTTTTGCTGAGTAAACTCGATCAACTAGAGGATGAAATCATTCAAGTTCTTGAGCAACACTCGCAAAAGAAAGTAAGCATTGAAACTGGCGCAGGTACTTTACACAAAGAGTCAAAACGCAATGTTTATCACCATGAGAATGGCCCAACAGAAGAGCAACTGTACGACTCAATCAACCTCCAACATGATTTGGATCGAGAGCTACGCAACATTATCTATGATCGGCTCGGTTACGATGGCGAAGATGAGTACTTTTTCCTCCAAGCGCCACTCGAAGAGCTTACCGAGAATGAAACCGCAATCAACTGGATGCTCTGGGGGTTAGTAAGCAACCATTTTGCTGTTGACCCATACCAAACGGCGTTGGATCTCAGCCTAATGAATGCGGAACCAAGATGGGGGCAAAATGAACGGTTTGTAATGATTACGGCTCAATAAACGCAAGTACTAAGTCTAATTTTAATACAACCTATTCTGAGACCACCCTCGCGTTGGTTAACTTAGCCAGTAAGCGGCCAACGCGATCGCGCATTTCACGTCTATCGACAATCATATCTAGCGCACCATGCGCTAGTAAAAATTCACTTCGCTGAAACTCGTCTGGTAACTTTTCACGTACCGTTTGCTCAATGACACGTCTTCCCGCAAAGCCAATACTTGCTTTAGGTTCACCAATATTGATGTCTCCTAACATGGCTAAACTCGCCGAGACGCCACCATAAGTTTGGTCCGTCAATACTGAGATATAGGGTAATCTGTGCTCAGATAAGTGGTTTAACGCGGCGCTGGTTTTTGACATTTGCATTAGTGCCACCAAAGACTCTTGCATGCGCGCCCCTCCGCAAGCGGAAAAACATACTAACCCAGATTTTGTATTAATTGCGCTTTCAATTGCTCGGACAAACTTCTCGCCAACCACTGCGCCCATCGAGCCTGCCATGAAAGAGAATTCGAATGCACACGCAACAACAGGCAGCCCCAATAACTTGCCCTGCATCACCACCAACGCATCTTTTTCTCCAGTCGTTTTCTGCGCTAAAGCAATTCGCTCTTTATATCGCTTTAAGTCTTTAAAACCCAAAATATCTTGTGGCTCCAACTCACTTGCCAACTCTTGTTGTGTTCCATGGTCCAGAAAAGAGATCAACCTTTGACGCGCAGCCATTCTCATGTGATATGAGCATTTAGGGCATACTTCCAAATTTTCTTTTAACGCGGCACGATAAAGTATTTGTTCACACTCAGGACACTTTGTCCAAACGCCCTCAGGGATAGACGCTTTGCGCGAACCTATTATATTTTTATTCTCAAATAACCGTTCTAACCAGCTCATAAATTCACCACTATTGATTACGTTCTAGCGCGATATCTCGTTGTTTGTTCGCTTAAACTTGTAAATAAAATTGTATGTAACTTAGTACAGGAATAAAGTGCGATATGCTGGCTTGATAATCCAATAAAGTGGGATAATGAAATGTTTGATAACGTTGACCAAATCTGGTTAAAAAGTTTTCACTGTGTTTATGAGAACAACAGCTTTAAGCGAGCCGCTGAGTGTTTGAATATACCAACATCAAATATCAGCCGACACATTGCCCTGCTTGAAGAAAAGTTAAACATTAGGTTGTTCAATAGAACAACAAGGCGAATGACGCCTACCGAGGCTGGAGAAGAGCTCTATAGCAGCACTCGTCCGTTATTGGAGCAACTCAACGCCGCACTAGAAACGGTAACGCGCCACTCGCACACGGTAACAGGGGAACTGCGAATTCTTATGCCAGACACACCTGTACTGGCCAAAGCGGTTGTCACCTTTTGCACGCAATACCCGTCAATCTCTTTGTCTTGCGATACAACGCTAAACCCTAAAGATGATGTTATTGACAGCTTTGATGTCATTTTGAGTTTTCATAGAGGGACTTTGTCAGACAGTAACTGGGTGGCGAGAGAGATAAAACGCTGGCCCAGTGCCATTTTAGCCGCGCCTCAACTAATTGAGAAATACGCCACCCCTTACAAAATTACGGATCTAAGTCATGTTCCCTGCATCACGACGCTTACCGCAGTAAATGGTGCACCATGGGTATTCAGAAACCCTGTTGGGGGCCATATTACTCAAACTGTGCAATCTTCATTCAAAGTAAACAGCGGTCATCTCGCCAGATATGGCGCGTTATTAGGGCTTGGATACGCAATATTGCCAATTGAGTCATGCCAAAATGAGATCAAAAATGGTGAGCTAGAAATCGTCACTCTAGAGTACGAACCTGAGGATTTAGTGCTTTACGCCTTTTACTCGTCTAGAAAACATGTAGCTAAGAAAATATCTATGTTTGTTGAACATTTAAAGCAAAATGCGAAACTTAACGCTTAGCTAAGCTTTACTCAACTAATTTATCATATTTTGTTTTATCGTCTAGAAAGGACAGACACCGCTAAGCGATTTGAGACTCGATTTTTTCAAATAAAAAAGCCAGCAATTAACATTTACTGGCTTTTTATTAAAGAGGGTCAGTTGGCGTTTAGATTCTAAACGCTCCCACGTGACGATCGAGTGTTCGCGATAGCTCCGCGAGTTGTTGACTTGATGCTTCTAGTTGCTCACTCGCCGTTAGCGCACTTTTCACTGAGTGGCTGACGGTATCCATGTTCATATTAATTTCGTTTGCTACCGTTGATTGCTGTTCTGTTGCGGTTGCTACTTGAGTATTGATATCTGAAATAGTCGTCACTTGTGCAGCTATTGCTTCTAAAGCCTGTCGAGCTAACTCAGTTTCTGCCGTTCCTTCTTCAATAAGAGTCTTACTATTACTCATTGAATTCACCGCACTTTGAGCTTCAGTTTGTAGCTGGTGAATCATATTGTCAATTTCATCGGTAGAATGAGCCGTTTTAGTCGCTAGGTTGCGAACTTCATCAGCTACGACTGCAAAACCTCGGCCGGCATCACCAGCGCGTGCAGCTTCGATAGCCGCATTGAGAGCCAATAGATTGGTTTGCTCCGAAATACCTCTAATCACCTCTAGAATACTACCAATCGACTGAGTATTTTCAGCAAGACTCACGATAATGTTGGAAGTGCTGTTCATCTCGTTTTCAAGATTAGTCATCGCCGTTTTGGTTCTTTCTAGCGTCGTGTAGCCATCTTGCGCTTCATTACTTGCTGCACTCGCAGCATTTGCCGCTCCAGCAGCATTGGAGGCAATTTCATTGACCGTCGCAATCATTTCGTTCATGGATGTGACAACCAGCATGGTTTGCTCGTTCTGCTCTTGCCCTCTTGTGAGCGCTTGTTGAGATTGCCCACGCAAAGCGACAGCTGAACTATTAAGCTCCACACCAGTATTTACAACTTGTGTAATAATCTCATGTACTTTCCCAACAAAAACGTTGAAAGCAGAAGAAATTTGCGCGACTTCGTCATTACCTTTCGCTGGCAAACGAACGGTTAAGTCTCCGTCTCCTTTTGAGATGTCTTGTAGAGCGTCTTTAAGCGCAGAAAGCGGTCTCATCAGTTTATTTAGCAGAAGTGACAGAATCAAAACACACATAACGAAGATCGCCACCATAGAGATCAACTGGTAAGTAATAATTCCATTCGTCGCTTGGCTCACTTCGGTAATAGGAATACCAATATCAAAAGTACCGTATAACTGACCATCCACATAAATTGGTGCCATGATGTCAAACACCCATACTTTCTGTACATCGGCATACCACTTTGAGTACTGTTGAACACCTCTCGTCGCGCCTTCAACAGTATATTCATCGTTATAGGTTTTGTTCAGCTTGTGCTTATCACTGTGGGCTACTGCCGTCACGTTACGATCAATTACAACGGCATAACTCACGTCTGAACGTTGTTTCAGCCCCTCAACAAGCGATTGTAAATCTTGCATTGGATTGGCTGAGTTCTCCAAAATATAACTCGCATTTCCCGCTAGAAACTCAGCTTGAACTTGGGATTTGTTTAAGATGATGTCATCGATTTTCTGACTCGAAATTAGGTACGTTGATGCCATACTCGCCACGACAGCAATACCAAACATGGCGCAGACTGCTAATAAGATGATTCTTTTCATTATAATTGTCTCAATACAATTCAATTGATGCTCATTAATCGAGCGCTAAGCCTTTCTTCTCCAAAACCAACCAAACTGCATTTTGGGTCTGTTTGGCAGAGCAAGACATAACTTTATAACTATGTATCTGCTTGGTTCCCGATTACTTTAGACAGAAGGAAAAAAAGTCTTCAAAACGTCACATTTCTACGAGGTTTGGCGAAGGGACGAGTACGCAAAAGGAAACGTTTGCATAGTTAAATTTAACTATGCGACCAAATTGGTATCGAACATTAAAGAAAAGAGTTCTAATTAGCGTTTTGCCGTCGGGAGCGCTGTGGTCAGTGCTCCCGTTTTATCATTTAGTATCTCAGGTTCAGATATTAGAGCCACAATTGCAGCGGTTGTAATCCGAGATGCTTGGTGAAGCGAGAATGACTTGGTTTGTAGATATGGCAGCGATGTCGGATCGAGTGATTCTCAATCAAGAACCGGCAGCAAAACATGCAAACCAAGGCATGAAGCCATTACCCATACAAAAAGAAAGGAAAAGAGTCTTTATCACAGAGTTTAACTCGTCAGCGATATGTATCCATGCATACCCATGTATAAACCAACTGCACTGATCAAGACGCCCGATAAGTAAGGAGCTCGACGTGCAACATCATTCAAACCGCTCCATTTAGATGTCGCTTTTTGCACGCCCACTGCTGCCACAACGCCAACTGCAACCAGAGTCAAGGCTAAGCCAATACTGAATGACACAACTAAAGTCGCACCAAGAGTCATTGCCTTAAGCTGCAAACAGATAAGCAAAACCGTTACCGCAGCAGGGCATGGAATCAAACCGCCCGTTAATCCAAACAGCAGAATTTGCCCATTCGTCACGTCTCGATTCTCAAAGCGTTTTTGAATGTCTAAAGCGTGAGCGCGTTCGTGAGCATCTTGATATTCCTTATCTTCGCTTTCTAAATGAGAACCAGGACGAAAATGTACATCAAAGTCATGGGTATGATCATGGTGCCCGATGATCAAAGTGACAGAAAGTCCTTTAGAGACTTCAATGCAAGACGCCGATTCCAAGTATCCATCACGCTCTATAAAGTGATAGATATCAGCAGGTTGATAACCATCACTCAATACCGAAACCTTGATACCTTCAGCAGTTAAAGGTTTACCGCTGAGTGTTCGCAACTGGAAACGGTGATGCTCCCCTTCCTCTGTAATCGAAAGCGAAACATGCCCATGTCCTGTATCCACAACTTGCGTCGTCCAATCGCGAGCATGATCCTGAGCTTTGTTCCAAGCTCGCTCATCGCTCCATGTCCGCCAAAACATCCATACGCCGGTTGTCACGATAATGACCCCAGAGATAAGTTGCATCCATGGTTCAGCCGCTTCAGCGGTGAATTTCTGGCTAATATACATCCCGCCAACAGCGATTAACCATACAATTGCAGTGTGAGAAAGTGTGGCAGCTAAACCCAGCATCACGGCTTGTTTGACCGTTCCTTTCACAGCGACAATGAACGCCGCCATCATCGTTTTAGAGTGCCCAGGTTCTAAACCATGCAAAGCGCCAAGCAAAATGGCACTGGGAATAAAGAACCACCCATTACCTTGTTGTAGTAACGCGACAAAATCCATTGTTGTTCTCTGTTGTTGATTCTAATTTATCGCAAACTATACTCCCCCCTAGTATTAAATACTACCCCCCAGTATAAATTGAGTGCTACATTATCAGTTAGAATAACTCGGCCCGTAACTTAAAGAAGATAAGACATGTCGCATACAACCAGAGATCAAAAGAAGCTCAACACTCGAGTCAGTAAAATACAGGGTCAGGTGAATGGACTTAAAAAAATGCTGGAAGAAGAGCATGAATGCCAAGATGTGTTGCAGCAGATTGCCGCTATTCGGGGAGCAGTAAATGGTTTGATGCGAGAAGTAATTAAAGGTCACTTACTTGAGCACGTTGTACTTGAGGAAGACAAAACTCAACGTGAAAAAGATATGGAAGTCGTATTAAAAGTACTGGACTCTTATATAAAGTAACCCTACTTCGCTAGAGTAAAGTCACTAGGGTTACACTCGAATATATCCTTTATATGTAATCGCTTACTAAGCGGGAAATAACAATTCCATTTCATATTGATTAAGTTGAAAATGGAACCTATATCGGTTCAAGTTAAATAGTTTATTTATAAGAACTAAAACGGCCCAAACATAGGGCCGTTCATATTATTAAAAAACTCTAAACTATCTGATAAAAATACATATTGTGATAGGTTTTTACTTTATGGAAGAGTACAAGTAAACCTTTATACCTCTTGTAATTCGACGTGCTTAGCACTGTAAGATTTTGTAAATGCAACACACCCCAAAAGTACAGCAAGTGGTAACACAGGATCAAAGATTGAACCATGAGATCCGAAGAATAAGTTAAGAATCATGACTAATGAACCACCAATAGCCCAAGCAATTGTTGTTGGAATAGTCCAAATAATGAGTTGTTTCTTAACCTCAGTCACCCCCATTAATCGATTAACAATATGGAATAGCGAGTCATTAAAGTAGCCAGCAAATAGAGATCCCATCGTAGCTGCCGTCGCTGCGAATAAAAGGTTAACGTCAGGAATATTCACTAAAACTGGGGCAGATATAGAAGCAGCGGTTATCATGGAGACTGTACCAGAGCCCTGAATAATACGAACTAACGTCGCAATAATAAATGGAATCATAACCGCAGAAATAGGAAGCCCTGCAACTTGGTTAGCAATCTCTGCGCCCGCACCCGTTTCACGCAATACGGCACCTAACGCGCCACCAGCTCCTGTTACTAACAAAATGATGCCACAAGTGGAGATTCCTTGTTCCATCTTTTCATTCGCTTCTTCTTTGGTAAGGTTATTACCCAATGTGTAAACCGCTAGTAACGTCGCTATTGATAGTGCAATAGTAGGGCTGCCGATAAAAGCGATAAATTGACCAAATGTTGTTGCAGTCAGCCCTTCGAAACCGAAAGTCCCCTCTAATAAACCCATCACTGATTTCGCAAGTATAAGTAAAATTGGGATAATAATTGGAGCGATAGATTTACTTAAAGATGGTAGGTCTTTCGCTTCTTTACTTGCAATGTACTCTTTGTGATCATTAATCAGTTGCTCACTAGACTTCGAGAAATGTTCGGTTGGAATGAATTCAGGAAACTGCTTTTCTAACCATCTTGCATACCAAACAATACCCATGACACAAGGCGCTGCGATCATCAAACCAAAACCTAACATGCTGGCAAGATCGACACCAAAGATACCAGCAACTCCCAAAGGCCCTGGAGTCGGCGGAATAGCGTGATGCGCTACGACCAAGCCGCCCGCCAGAGCAACCGTAAGCGTTAAAATCGAGCGATTGGACGTTTTTGACAAAGACTTCGCTATTGGATAAAGAATGATAAGCGCGCTATCCACAAAGATTGGGATGCTAACAATATAGCCAGTTACAGCAAGAGCGGCCTCTTCTTTCTTTTTTCCTAACCACTTTATAAAATTATAGGCAATACTTTCTCCTGCTCCAGAAGCCTCTAAAATAGCCCCCATCATAACGCCGAGACCGATGACAATCCCTATACCGCCTAATGTTCCACCAAATCCTTTGCTAACGGTCGCAATCGTGTCGTCAACACTTAACCCACCAATAATACCTGCGATACATGCCGCAATTAACATCGCAATTAACACATGTACTTTTGTACGTAATACAAGAAAAACAAGGACTGATACGGCTACTATTAGTCCAATTACTGAGGTTGGTAACATTAGACAATCTCCATATTGTTAACAGAAATAAATTGTTGTAATACATCCTTGAAATTACTGTCTGCTTTAAATCCAAGCTCCAGTTCTTTAGTACAATCAATTTTTTGTGGCCAACTACTCACAATACGATCAATACCCGCATCATGCTCATAGGTAATATAATTAGAAAGTTGTTTACCCATTAGAGTGTCCATTGTTTGAATCATCTCAGCTGGTGTAGTTTGAATACCAGGTAAATTAAGCGTTCTATAGGACAGATTATTTAACTGCTCATAAGGCATTAGCCCTGCATATTGAATATTGTCCACCACTCTAGACGGGCTCGATATCCAAAGTTTTAGCGTAGGGTCTACAGGACAATTTGATTCTTGAGCATTCAAAGGCTCACGAATAATTCCGCTTACGAAAGAGCTAGCGGCAAGGTTTGGTTTCCCAGGGCGAATACAAATAGTCGGTAAACGTACGGATACAGCTTTAACAAAGCCTTTACGGGCATAGTCGTTCACCAATAACTCACCTATAGCTTTTTGCGTCCCGTAGGATGACTGAGGATGAAGTGCTGTTATTGGTGTAATCGTTTCCGGAAGATCACCACCAAATACAGCTAAAGATGAAGCAAACGTAAAACGAATATTAGGGTTTACTTTACGGCAACGCTCAAGCAATAACTGTGTGGTCGTCAGATTTACAGCTACGCCTAAATCAAAATCTTGCTCAGCATGGCTCGATACAATTGCCGCTAAATGAAAAATGTGTGTCGTTTCGGCAGTAATAACTTGGTCTATATTTTCTCGCTTTGTCATATCCATGACTAAAGAAACGACTCGGTCATCAATGCCCTCTAAGCGCGACTTTTGAATGTCGACAATAGTAATACTTTCAGCTTTGATTTCTTTTAGTAGTGATTTGGCAAGTAGGGTTCCGAGAAAACCCGCCCCTCCAGTTATGATAATATTCATAGTCACGACCCTTTGTTTTTGTAATTGGTTTCAAGTTATTTATGGATAGAAATTAAAATTGTTATAGGTATGGTTTAACCCAACTAAGGCCCAGCTGCGTGCTATGCCTTGGGTTGTATTCACAACCGATCCAGCCTTGGTAACCAGAGTCATCCAAAACATTGAATAGGTGTGGGTAATTCAGTTCGCCTTCCGATGGTTCGTGCCTTTCAGGCACAGAAGCAATTTGAATATGGCCTGTGTATGGCGCCACATCGCGAATCAACGTACTCAGATCACCGTCCATAATTTGTGCGTGATAGAGATCGAGCTGCAATTTCACGTTTGGACGAGCCACTTGTTTGATGAGTTCCACCGCTTCACGTTGATGTGCAACAAAGTAGTTCGGTACATCGCGATTGTTGAGTGGCTCAATCATCAGCTCAACACCATGTTCGGCAAACTTATCCGCTGCATAACGAATGTTTGAGATAAAGGTTTCAATATGCTGATCACGAGTGAAGCGTGAATCAACAATGCCAGACATAGCGTGAACCTTTTTACAGTTCAGTGCCTTGGCGTACATCAGCGCAGTCTCGACACTCGTTTTAAATTCATCCTCACGCCCCGGAATAGCTGCAAAACCTCGTTCACCTGCATCCCAATCACCTGGAGGCATGTTGAATAACGCTTGCTCAAAACCAAACTGCTGTATCTTGCTTGCTAGTTCTTGCGCTTCGAATGCGTATGGGAAAAGGTATTCCACCGCTTTGAAGCCCGCTTGGTGTGCTTTTTCGAAACGATCTAGAAAAGGAACTTCTGTGAATAACATTGTCAGATTTGCCGCGAATTTAGCCATTACTTACCTCTCCCTTTTAGGTCTTGAATCTCAGTATCCGTTAAATAGCGGATGTTGCTGTCTTTAAGAATGAACGCTAGCTTCGCTGTCTCTTCTAGCTCTTCTGCGTTATCTACTGCATCTTCAAAGTCCGTACCCGTGATCACTGGACCATGGTTCGCCAGGAGGAAAGCTCGGTAGTCACTAGCCCGTTGCGCAAGTTCTTCAGCAATCTGAGGGTCGCCCGGGCGCAGGTACGGAATCACTGGCAGTTCGCCAATGCGCATTACAAAGTAAGGTGTAAAAGCTTTGATGGCATTCTCGCGATCTAAACCTTCAAGACAAGAAAGCGCCGTCAAGTAAGTAGAATGCAGATGCACAATCGCATTACACTTTGAGTTATTTCGATAAATCGCCAGATGAAAAGCCACTTCTTTTGATGGCTTTTCACCAGAGATATGGTTGCCATCAATATCTACAACCGAAAGCTCTTCAGCAATCAAGCGGCCGAACGAAGAACCAGTTGGCGTTGCCAGAAAGTGTCCATTAGGCAGTTTTAGAGAAAGATTGCCAGCGCCGCCAGTCGCATAGCCACGTTCAAACATAGAGCGAGCCATAGTGACCATTTGCTCTCGCAGTTGTTGTTCTGTCATCAATTCTTTATTCATCACAACCTCACCTATTCAAAAAACGACTGTGCTTTGGCAAAGAAGTGTTCATCGCCGAAGTTGCCCGATTTCAGAGCCAAAGAAAGCTCGCCTTCAAGTGACTTCACCCAAGGTACACCTGGTGCGATTTGAGGACCGATATGAAAACCTTTTACGGCTAGGCTTTGGGTTACAACCCCTGAGGTTTCCCCACCCGCAACGATGAAATTTTTCACACCGTGCTGCTGAAGTTTGATTGCAAGTTGGCTAAAGAATTGTTCAACCGCGTGACTTGAAGAATGCGCGCCAAACTCTTGTTGAATCGCTTTTAACGCCGCTGCATCTGCGGTTGCGTAAACCAGTGGTGCGAACTCGCTTTCGATGTTGGTCATGACCCAATCAAACACTTGATTTGAGTAATCTTCTTCCGTCAAACACGCCTTCACATCAATAGCAAAGTGTGGCGCTTTTTCTTTGTAAACAGCGACCTGTTGGTTGGTCATGACAGAACAAGATCCAGATAACACAACGGTTGGTGCCTTTTTAGGGTTCCCCTCTTGCTTCGCATCACTTTGATCTTCAAGGTTCTCTATCCAGTTCTTAGCAATACCCGCAGCCAAACCAGAACCACCAGTTACCAGTTTTAGAGACTTCGCCGCTTTGCCAAGTGTGACAAGATGCTCTGCATTGAATGCATCAACCACTGCATAGCGGTTGCCTTGTACTTTTAGCTCTTCAAAGCGCTCAATTACCGCTTTTGGACCTTGTTCAATTATTTGGAAGTTCACCAGGCCAGATTTGCCTTGAGATTGAGCATCCATCATACGAACTAGGCTTGAATCAGTCATTGGGGTCACAGGGTGATTACGCATACCCGAGTCGCTTAGCAAGTCTTGGAATACAAATAGATGGCCGTTGTAAACTGTGCGACCATTCACTGGTAATGATGGGCATACAATGGTGAACGCTTCACCTAGCTCTGCAAGCAGTGCATCCGTTACAGGACCAATGTTACCTTCTGCTGTGCTGTCAAACGTTGAGCAGTACTTGAAGTAAAACTGCTGACAGCCATTTGCTTGCAGCCACTTAAGCGCAGCTACTGAATCCTCGATTGCCTCATCTACAGGACAGGAACGAGATTTAAGACTGATCACGACCGCATCTGCGTTTACATCAATCTCTTCTTTTGGAATACCGTTAAGCTGAACTGTGCGCATGCCGTTTTCTACAAGAAAACCTGCGATGTCTGTTGCGCCAGTAAAGTCGTCTGCGATAACGCCTAATAACATCATTTTTTCTCCGTTTTACGTGCGCTTACTTCTGTTTGTTTTCTACACCTGGAAGCTCAATACCATCAAAAATCTTGATAACGGCACTGTCGTCCTCCTGGCCAAAACCAGCATTGCTTGCACTCAAAAACATGTTTAGTGCTGTGCTTGATAGAGGAAGTGGAAATTTGAGATCTTTTGCTGTGTCCGATACGAGGTTTAAATCTTTCACAAAGATGTCGACCATAGATTTAGGGGAGTAATCACCATCAACTACATGCTTCATGCGGTTCTCAAACATCCAAGAGTTACCCGCTGCATTCGTCACTACGTCGTACATCAGGTCAAGAGGAATGTTTGCACGTGCCGCTAATGCCATTGCTTCAGCACTAGCTGCGATATGAACACCTGCTAGCAATTGGTGGATAATCTTCACAGTTGCGCCTAGGCCAATCGCTTCACCGATGTTGTAGACTTTAGCTGCCGTTGCGTTGAGTACTGGTTCAAGTGCATCAAATGTGCTTTGCGCTCCCGACGCCATAATAGTCATCTCACCTAATTCTGCTTTTGCAGCACCACCAGATACCGGTGCATCAAGCATCACAAGATTGTGTTCTGCCAATTTCGCTTCAATTTGTTTTGCGTCTTCTGCTGAGATGGTTGCTGAAACCATTACTGGCGTATTCGGCTTAAGCGCTGTAGCAAGACCGGTTTTGAACAAGACCGTGTTAACTTGAGCTGCGTTCACAACAAGAACTAGAACCGAATCAAGCTTATCTGCAAACTCAACTGCATTTGTAGAAACAGCTTTTGCACCGAATGAACCTAACTCTTCAAGCGCTTGAGAATTTAAATCGAAACCATAGACATCTAGGCCTGCACGCACACATGACTTTGCGGCGCCCATTCCCATAGAGCCTAAACCGATAACACCTACAGATTGAACTTCACTCATAAAAACAATGCCTTCTGGTCTATTAAACTTTGTTAATTCTTGTTTGGTTGATGTGATTATATGTGAAGATTAATACTAAGACCTCGCTTTGAATCACATTTTTTCACACAAATTAACAATGTCGTGATATATACCTCTTTATGGGCAGAGATATTCCGAGCAGTTAACACAAGCGAAGGCTGTTCTTACAACGTTGAGAACATAATTCACAGATATTCACAACAAATGAAAAGATTGGTAGGATACTGAAAAACAAGAATATAGAAGTGAAACTATGATCCCAGCAGAACGTCAAAGAACCATATTATCCCTGTTATCACATCAAGAAGTGTTAAGCATTTCAGATTTAACCGACCACCTTGGCGTATCACATATGACCATTCGTCGTGATATCGTGAAGCTTGAATCCTCAGGTAAAGTCGTTTCTGTTTCTGGTGGAGTGCAACTCGCTCAAGCTCTACATTCCGAACTTTCCCATGATGCGAAGGTCGAGCAACAAGCGGATGAAAAAATTCAAATTGGTAAGCTGGCGGCTACGTTAATTGGTCAAGACGCTACGATTTACTTGGATGCGGGAACAACCTCTCTAGAAATCGCCCATCAAATAGCAAATCGTAATGATCTTTTAGTGATCACCAATGACTTCTCTATTGCTGCTTTCCTTATGACGCACAGTGAATGTGAGCTTTACCACACTGGGGGAAAAATTGACCGCGAGAACCAATCCACCATTGGAGGAAAAGTCGCAGAGTTCTTGAATGGGCTAAATATTGATATCGCCTTTATTTCGACTTCATCTTGGAGCTTGAAAGGCTTATCAACACCTAATGAAAATAAAGTTCTCGTTAAAAAAGCAATCATCAAGGCGGCACAAACCAATTATCTGATCTCAGACTCAACTAAATACGGTCAGATAGCGAGCTTTCATGCATTAGACATCGAGCAATTGGACGGAATTATTACCGATCGAAACCTATCCGAAGTGGTCACTCAAGAATTAACGGATAAAGGATTACGTGTGTATAAAGAGTAACACTACCTAAACATCTGAGTTCGCGTAACTTTTATACTCGTTAATTTATAGATACTTCCAATATACATAGACCGTGCTGTGTACTTTCTGGCAGAAAACACATCCTTTTGTTTTCTAAATTACCAAATTACTGATTACATCTGGATATGGAAGCTCACTTCGCTTTATCGCTGCTCGTCACTTGTCATCAAAAATCAAATTCACCGCAATTGCAATCAAAACCAAGCCTGAGATTGGCAGTAAGACACCCAATGGTGAGCGCTCGATGTAAGGCAGATTCTCTGCAATCAATAAACCCCACTCAGGTTCTGGCGGCTTAACGCCAAGTCCGATAAAACTCAGAGAAGTCAGGCTAAGCGTAATGTAAGGCAAACGCAGAAACGCGTGGCGAATCAATGGCGGCAGCACATAAGGCAACAAGTAGTAACGGAGTACTCGCCACTGACTGGTTCCCCAAATGGGCGCAAGATGCGTGTAAGGCTGCGCTTTGGCTTCCATCAACAAACTTGCACAGTGCGCCGCTAATGGTGCCCATGACACCATAACAATAGCAATCAAGGCACTGTTTGGGTTCATTCCCGTTAGACCAGCAATCAGCAGACCCGCCACAATGTATGGCACACCTTTGGTGATCTCAATTAAGCCTTGGCTATAACGAGTCACAAAGCCGAGCAGCAAACCAATCACCAAACTAAGGGAGGTTGCGATGATGCCCATTTTGATTGTCGACATCATACCGCCGCCAACACGAGCAAGCAGATCTCGCCCGACCGCATCGGCACCAGACGGTGCTGCTAAGCTTGGCGATTCAAGGCGGGTAAATTGGATAGTGTAAGGATCGCGCATTAAGGCCCATCCCGCACAACCAATCAGCAAGGCAAAGATTGTCGCACTGACGATGCGTTTGGTGGTGCTTTGGGTAAAACGGAACGTGCTGTGACTGCTGATCAACTTACCACTTGTGACACTGTGCCCGAGTAACCAGCGTTGCAATAAGATGCTCGCACTACTGATCAACATCGAGAACACCAGCAACACCAACAAACCACCTTGCAGCATCGGCAGATCTTGTGACTTCGCCGCGCCTAAAATTAGTCGTCCGATACCCGGAATGGAAAACACTTGTTCCACAGCAACCGCGCCGCCGGTTAAACCAATCACCGTCATTGCGATTTGAGGAATCAAGTTACTAACGGCACGCCACAAGGCAAAGCGTAAGATTTGAAACTTACTGACGTTCGCCGATAGCCAAGTGATCACCCAAGGCTCATCTAGTACACGCTTGAGGCTGTCATTGAGCAAGCGCCCGAACAAACCAGCCGCAGGCAATGCCATTGCCAAACTTGGTAACCAGAGGTTTTGCACGCCCTGCCAACCATAAGGTGGGAACCAACCCAACCAGATGGAAAACACCATGATCAGCAATGAAGCAATCACGTATTCCGGCAATGAAACCAACACCGAACTGAGCGTGTCATGATGTTTGTCTAAACGATTCTGTTGCCAACGATGCACAGTGTAAAACACGCTCGCCATGCACATTACAAATGCCATGCCTAGCGCTGTAAGCATCAGTAATAGCGACGTTTTTGCGGTTTGTTGAACGCTCTCCATCACGGATGCGCCACTCACCCAAGAGACACCTAAGTCACCTTGCATGGCAAGCGTCAACCAATCCCACAGTCGCTCAGCAGCGCTGCGGTCAAGTTGAAGATCTTCTCGAATTGCTTGCAGAGCTTCTGCCGTCAGCAATTGTTGAGCACCCGCACGAGCACGGAGGATTGATTGGCTTGGGTCGATACCGGCAATATCCGGCATCAAACCCACCAGCACAACCACTACCCCGAGTGACAGGAAGCGCGACAAAAAACGCGTAAACCATTCAGGCATACAAGCGCTCCAACGAGAGCGCATGTTGGCAACAGACGACATCGAGTTAGTTCACCTCAGTAAACTGGTCGATCAGGCGACGCTCACGTGGGTCACGTTGTGCGTTCTTCACGCGGTCACTCTCACCTTGGATTACACGCTCGTGAAGCAGTGGAATCACAGCGTATTGCTCAAGGATTTTGCTTTCTGCTTCGATGATCGCTTGTTGGCGTTTCTCACCCAAAGGCTGACGATCAGCGTGTTTCAATGCTGCGTCCACCTCTTCTGAGCAGAACTGCCCTAGGTTGTAAGAACCTTTACAGCTAAAGTCACTTTGCATATACGCCACTGGGTCACCAGAATCCAGCACCGTTGGACGTGACAACAAGAACGCATCGAACTTACCTGCTAGTGCATCGTTTTCGATTTGTGCATATTCACGAACGTCTAGTTCAACCACAAAGCCAGCCGCTTCAAGTTGTTGCTTTAGCAGCACCGCCACTTCTGGCAACTCAGCACGGTCGGTAAACGTACCAATGGTGATCTTCTCCCCATTCGCGTGGCGCATTTCCATGGTTTCCATACGAGGGTTCGCGTCACGAATTGGTTGAGCCCATGCCAATGCTGGACCTAACAGACCTTTCGCTGAATCGGCGTGGTTCTCGTAAACCGTTTTGATGATTTGCTCACGGTTAACCGCTTGAGCCGCTGCTTTACGCAAACCGAACTGGCTAAACACATCTGATTTATTGTTTAGGTAAAGCGTGTTGGTACGCGGCATTGCGACTTCGTGCAGCTGTGAAGATTCCATCATCGCGATTTGCGAAACAGGAACGGCTTCCACTACATCCGCCTCACCAGTACGCAGTGCTGCAGCACGAGCAAAACCGTTTGGTACGTATTCAGCAAAGATACTGTCTACTTTTGCTTTTTCACCCCAGTAACCGTCAAAACGCTTCAGTTTTGCGCTGGTTGTCCCGTTGATTTCTGTCAGAACGAATGGGCCCGTACCTGCTTTGATTGGCACAACACGACCGTTTTCTTGATATGCAGCACCAGAAAGGATCGCTAGCTGTGGGCTAGAAAGACGGCTTGGCAACAGTGGATCGTTAAAGGTCGTTTTGATTTCAACAGTGAAGTCGTCCAATGCGCGAACTTGCCATTCGATACCGTCCAAGATGCGTGGTTTAGGTGCGGCATCTAATGCTTTTTGTAGAGAGTTCACAACCGCGTTGGCATCAAGCTCAGAACCATCGTGGAATTTCACGCCTTTACGTACCTTAAATTGCCACGTCATTGGGTCAACTTGTTCCCACTCTGTTGCCAGCATAGGCTCTGCTACCGACTGATCGTTTAGGTTCACTAGCGTTTCTGCCGTGCTCCAACGTGACAGTTTGAACGCGTCATCTGAAAGTGGTGACAAACCTGTGCGTGGTGGTTGCATCATGGCAACACGAATTTCCGTTGCTTGCGGTGCAGCTGCTTTTTCCGCTTCTGGCTTGCTTTCGCCAGAGTCAAAACAACCGGTCAGCAGTGCGCTTAAAGCCAGCGACAAAGCTAACTTGGGAGTACTAAGGTGCATAAGAAACCTCTCCAATGGTTTTTGTGAATTCATTACTTTTGTGTTGAGCGCTCATCAAGGCTCTCGTGATCAAGTGTGATGGGTTATTTGTCACGTTTTGTGCCGTGCCGTGCTCGACAACGCGTCCTTTGTCTAACACTAGGATTTCATCGCATAGGGTTTGTGCCGCATCGAGGTCATGTGTCACCAAAATCAGGCGCATCTGACGACTCTTTTGAATGCCTGCCAACAAGTCGAGAATCTGTTTACGACTGACGGGGTCTAGGCTGCTGGTTGGCTCATCGGCAACCAACACACAAGGCTCAACAATTAAAGCTCTGGCGATAGCCACACGTTGCGCTTGCCCAACTGATAGTTGCTGCGGGTTACGATCCAGCAATGTGAGATCCAAACCGACATCCGCCAAGACCTTTTCCACCTTCTCGTTAAGCTCTTGCGTCAAACCAATGTTGCTTAACGGCTCCAGTAAGATCTGGCGAACGGTGTAATACGGATTCAAGCTAGACTGCGGCTCTTGCGGAATCAGTTGAATGTGCTGACACAACTCTTGTCGCTGCTTAGCCGAGCTACGCGATAGCGGATAGCCACACACATACACTTCACCAGATGTGGGCTTACGAAGACCGAACAAAAGCTCAATCAAGGTCGATTTACCCGCACCAGAAGGACCAACAATCGCAATGTTCTTTGTGTCGATAGCAAGATCCAATTGTTCAAGCGCTTTAAACGGTTTACCCCCTAACCAACTTGGTTTGGAGTAATAGTGAACACTCGCTTGCTCAAAGCGAACTTCCGCCGATTTAGGCTGCGTGTGCCCGCTCAAGTTGTGCTTAGTCAAAATAGGCTCCAGAGATGAGGTTAAGGCAGCAGTTGCGCAAGTTGTTGGCAGAAAGGATGCGAACTTTGCTGAATGGCTTGCCATGGTGCGCCATAAGCCACCATGGTGTTGTCCGCAATCACCAAGACTTTGTCACACGCCAAAGCCGCAGATAGATCGTGCGTGATCAACAAACCACTGATGTTGCGTTGCTGAACACTACTGCGGAACAACTCAAGGATCTCCGCTTCGGTGATTGGATCGAGCGCACTGGTAGGCTCATCAGCGATGATCAAGTTGGCACTACCAAGCAACGCAATCGCAATACAAATACGCTGGCGCTGACCACCAGATAACTGGCTTGGATGCTGCGCTAATGCTGCTTTTGGATCCGCAAATCCGAGTTGAGACAACAAGGTCGTCACCGTTTCTCGGTTTGCTGAAGACAAGCGCGTTTTGTTGCCCGTCAATGCCAAACACAGTTGTTGTTCGACAGACGCCAATGGATTCAGCGCTTTAAGTGCATCTTGGAAAATGACCGCGGGACGCTGCGATTGACTGCGTTGCAGCATGGCAGTTTGTGCGACTTCACTGCTGTTAAGCTGGATACTTCCGTCTACCCAAATATCAGACGGCAAAAAACCTGCGACGGCTTTCGACAACATGGATTTACCAATGCCGGAAGGTCCCATAATGGCAAGAACTTCACCTTGAAACAGCTCAAAAGAAATGTCTTTGAAGAGTGTGCGTTCTGAGTCTGTAAGGCTGAGATTATTAACGGAGAGTATTGGTTGAGAAATCACGACATCAAACTAAATGTAACAATATAACATAACGATAGTATCACGCAGGTCTGAGCAAGAAAACAACTCAGAGGGGTTATTTCATCACCTTTTTCACGCTTTTATCAGCAAGGGCAGATGGCTCCGCCCTTGCGATAAAAAATCGAAATAAAACCGATTGTAAAAGCGTGAATTACTGACACTTTTGTTTGACTTGATCGAGGTACGGGAACAAGAAGACAAAGCGCCCAACGTAGAACAAAGTGAATGCCAGCCATAAACCGTGGTTACCCCAATATTGCACCGCAATAAATTGAGTCACTAAGAACAACACCATGGTTAGGAAAGTAGAGTTACGAACTGGTCGCGTCGTCCCTGTGCCAGTAAAGATGCCGTAAAACGTCAGACCAAAACCAGCAACCAACGGGAATGCCAATAACCAAGGGCTCATGTCTAGATACAGCTCAACAAGGTTTGGCAAAGTGGTAAATAACGACACTAATTGGTGTTTGAACAGTACCAACAGCAAGGTCAATACAACAACGAACGCCGCGGTCCATTGCGTGTTTAGCTTAATCACGTTATCAAGCAATGTCGGATTCTTCTGCCCTACGGCTTTACCTGCAAAGACGCTCGACGCATTCGCTACACCATCAAACATGTAGCTGACGATGAAGGTCACTTGCATCATGATTGCGTTCGCAGCAAGCACATCAGAACCAAGCTGAGAGCCTACACGCGCCATCATGTTGAAGAACACCAATAGACACACAGTACGAAGCAGCAGATCCATATTGGAAGACGCAATGACTTTGAGATCTTTACGCGTCATTTTTGCGGTCTGAATGTGATCAAACAGCGGGAAGCGACAGGTTTTCAACACCAGCACCGCACCAATAACAAACGTCGAGATTTGCGCGATAAGTGTCGCCACCGCAACACCAGCAATGCCCATATCAAAGTACAACACAAATACGATATCCAGCACGATGTTCAGAACATTACCAAACACTTGCGTGAACAAGGTTTCTTTGGCTTTCGCCTGCCCCATCAACCAACCAATCACGGTGTAGTTCAGCAGTACAAACGGCGCACCAAAGATCATGATATCGAAGTAAGTCTTAGCGTTTTCGGCCACGACTGCATCAGGGGAGATAATCAGCTCTGCCCCCATCCAAATCACGGACTGCAACGCAATGAAAATCAAGCCAAGGCAGAGCGAAAGCACGAAAGGATGCAATAAGCTACTCGCTTGATCCTCTGGGCTATTTTTACCTAATGCGATTGCACTTTGCCCGGTAGTACTGACGCGGAAGAAGCCAAACAGCCAATACAAGGTATTCATGATGACGGTGCCGATCGCTACACCACCAATCATCTCAGCCACACCGAGTTTACCGATCACCGCGGTGTCCACCGCCCCCAATAATGGTTGGGTAACAGTAGAAACGATGAAAGGAAATGCGATTTTAAAATAGTCTTTATGAGTCAGGGACATCTTAAATTATGAACAGGGTTAATTTTTATAAGGTCGCTATCATATGCGAATGGCGTCCGAACATGAACCAAAGTTCGCCAGCAAGGAATAGCATTGATAATTGATACAACCAGCAAACGTATTCTCATACCAAAGCTTGAAATAGGATAACGACTTATGAGAAAAGCCAAGTTAATTGCATATAAATGAGTTTCTAGTTTGGAAAGATTAGCGTTTGGTTGAGCATGGCAGATCAGAATGTATCTGCCATGTCATAACGGTAGTGATTGGTGAAAAGAGACCGTACAGATGATATTTAATGCTTGTGGGTTTCATCTGACAATGTTTAGGTCGATACCAAGCCTTATGTTCTGTAAAGCACCTTCACAACATGCCAACCGAACTTGGTTTTAACTAAATGCGGCGTTAACACTTCGCCAGAAAAGCACACTTTGTCGAACTGAGGTACCATTTGACCACGGCGGAATTCACCAAGGTCACCACCGCGTTTGCCTGACGGGCAAGTTGAATACTTCTTCGCTAATGTCTGAAACTTTGCGCCTTTTTTCAGTTGCTTGATTATGTCTTCCGCTTGCTCTTTGTGCTTCACAAGAATATGTAATGCGGCTGCTGTATTTGCCATTGATCTATCTCTCACTATTCTGGTCGCGCAAGTGTACCCAATCCTTTTTAACAGACCAAACATTTCTTAATAATAGCTCAGCGGTAAAGGCCCTAATACACGAGGAATATAAAATCGTCTACATAATGAGTTTAAAATACAAACAAGTTTTGCTCAGTTAATCACTATGTCTCTAAAAGATTGTCTAAAAAGCTCACATTTGTCTCTCCGATGGTTGAAGCCTTCGTCTGATAAGATTAGATTAGACACAATTCGGTGGTGTTTATAAGGTTATTTTCATGGCAAAAGTCATTAGCAAAGCGAATCAATCTCAGGGCATGTTGATGTTTAAGCTCACCCTGCAACAGAGTTTCGCTATCGGTACGCTAAAAGTCCGTGAAATCGTCCCGTACATGCCAACGACAAAGATCCCTTACTCGCATCATCACGTCATTGGAACCGTTACGATACGTAACTTAACAGTACCAGTGATCGATATGTCAGCGGCTGTTGGCTTTCGTCCTATAAGTGAAGAAGAATATAAAAGCTGCTACTTGATCGTGACAGATTGCTTGCGAACCGTGGTAGCTTTTATGGTTCGTAGTATAGAGAAGATCATTGAGTGCGATTGGAAAGCTATTGAAACGCCACCTCCGAGCGCTGGAAAAAATATTTTCGTGACTGGAATTACTCGCTACGAGGATAAAACTGTTCAAATGCTGGATGTGGAACTGCTACTTTCCAAAATTTATCCGCAGTACGAGAATTCAAAGATCCCAATGCTGACAGATATTGAGCGAGAACGCCTAAAAGCACTCAGTATTCTATTGGTGGATGACTCTTCCATCGCTCGTAAACAGCTGTGTGACGCACTCGATAGCATCAATATTGGGTATCAAATCTGTAAAAATGGTTTAGATGCATTGGAACTGATGAAAAGTGACGCTGCGGCTCATCGCCCAATTGATATTCTGGTCAGCGATATTGAAATGCCCGGATTAGACGGTTATGAATTAGCATTTGAAGTTCAGAATAATTCCTCTCTGAACCATTCATACCGCATTTTACATACATCGTTATCGAGCGAAATCTGTGTAGACAGAGCTCACCAAGTTGGCGCGCATGAGGCACTTGAGAAATTCAATGCAGGAGAACTAATCGAAGCGATGCTTCGCGGAGCAAAAGAGCTAGAAGCCAAAGCTATGACTTCTTAACTCTTATTGGACGAGTTGATTTGAGAATATAATGCAGTGCTTGTCCTATCCCTGATGCTCACATCCGCTAATTTCTCAGCTCACTTCTTTGGCATCGCGTAACTACGAGAAACGAATTCCGTCTCTTTGACTTGATGAGTATGATTAATATAAGAAGCTAGGCTGTAAAGTACATTCGCTAATAAGTTCGCGTAACGAAACAAAATAGGTGCGGGCTGCTTCTTACCTGTATGTTCAACGGCAACTAATGCTCGTACCGTTTTTTTAGCTTGGCAACGGCACAAATGCAATTGACTGGCTGCCGGGTGTCCTCCGGGTAGAACAAAGCCTTTGAAGCCACCATCAATGCGTTGCTTGAGCAAAGCATAATCGGCCTTTAACTCTTCAACTTCCGTCTCTGTAATCGCTAATTTTCCGCGAACCGAACCATTTAGATGATAAACATTAGGCTGCATTCTTGTCAGTATATCACGGCTAAACTCGTCCAACTCCATAGCGAGAACAAGGCCAATACGACTACAAAGTTCATCTGCTGTAATTTCAAAGTCACAAACCGGACTGTCCTCGTAAATAAACGGATAGCAAATCTCGCTCAATTCCTTGCTTACAGGTTTCATGCTTTTGTTCCAATATAAAAAAGGGAGTCAGTATAACCTAACTCCCTTTAAACGTTCATTATGCCAAATAATCGACATTCATATGATCGGTTTACAATCAGGCACTTTCGACTTTCTTGTGACCTTCTTGAAGGTGAACAAAATCGACTAAATCATCACCAGACACTTGATACGCCTGACCAAAACCTTTAACAAATAGCCCCGATTCTGGCTTTAAGTTGAACAAAACGAAATCCTCTAGCTGGCTTAGACCATCAATAATCTCACCAAAACGCTCTTTCATTTGTCCAACAACTTGTTGCCACATCTCTGTGTCTCGCTCAACTACATTTGCTACCGCATCAAAAGTTAAGCGCTTACGAGCAAACAGCTGCTTTGAAGACTCTTCATCTTCGATCATCATCAATGAAACATTTGGATTTTCTAAAAGGTTACGGGCATGACGAGCGATTTTAGAAATGAGAACGAAATAACCTTCCTGGTTTTGAACATAAGGCGCGTAGCTTACATTCGGGCGACCTTCTGCATCGACAGTTGCAAGCTGAAGTGTACGGCGCTCCTGACGAAACTCTTTGATCTCTGGCCCTAAACGACCTTGCAAACGCTCTTGTTTAACTTGTTGATCCATATTGATACCTGACTTTACTAATTAGTATTCGAGTTAAGCCTCGATTATGTTTGTGATTACTTTTTTAATTCGGCTTGTAGGGCGCGAAATGCGGTTACTTGCTCTTCAATCAACTCGCGCTTTTCGTTACGGCCTAAATAAACCTTGAAAATATTGCTTCCGCACTCCGAGAAAAAACCAAAATAGTGACTCTCTCTACCCATAAACGGTTTGCTGACTAATGCGACATTTTTAACGTTATCTAATTTAAGGTGGCCGTGCAGTTCACCTTCTCTACCCATTAAATTGTAATAGCCACGCGCCACTTTTCCTTTTGGAAACGGCGCTTTAACTTCAAAGATAGAACCAAAAGAGTGGACGATGGTCGTCACCGGGCCAAAACCAACCAAACTTTCTAGGATGCTTTGCGCTTGCTCTCCTGGTGCAATAGCCACCATTTCCTGAGGTAGAGCCGCAACAACCTCAAACTCGGAAATGCCAAGACGCTCTGCCATCGCAGCTGGCAATAATTGTGGTTCTTGCTCTAGTAATACTTCAACTTGTTGCTTGATTGATTCCATTGTGTCTTCCGTTTTTGTTCAATTTGTTTTCATTAATTATTGGATGCTTTCGGTACGGTTTCGTTCATCTCCGACGTGAGTACCTGAATACAACTTTGAGCCAATGACACTGCCCAGAAGCTGCCTGCAAGAGTAAGGACTGCGCTACGTTCATGTAGTTGTACTAAGCCTTTCGCTTGCCACACTTTAAATAGAGGCAATAAAAACCCGAACGCGTCCTCTCCCATAAATGATGGAAGTTGATTTGCTTGAACAATGCCACGGTCAAACGCAGATTTGAGTGCAGAAAAAAGTGGTTCTAGAGGGCTTTGCTTCATCATCATCGCGATGGTGCTTTGACCTTCTTTGACCGCTTTAATATAGGTCTCTAGTGTGCGGTGTTGCATCATCCCGTAGCCACCGATATTACCTCCAGCACCACAGCCAATTGGCAATACCTCTGCATAAGTCTTGGCTAAACTATTGTATAAACTACGCTCGCGGTTATCGATTGCCCAATGGTTCACACTCAGTTGCTTCATATGGTGTTTGGCCATAAAGTTCACACCGAGCTCATACATTCCCGCTTTTTCTGGTGTGGTCGCAGGTGGCGGGATTTTTCCCTTTTCTACGAGGTTGAGCATGGGAGCTGACCCGCCAACCACTAACTGATACAAATCTAGTCCGTGTGCGCCAGTCGAGAGGAAATCATTTAAATCTTGCTCTAATACTTCTTTGGTTTGATAAGGTAAGCCATAGAGTAAATCGATAATGACCGGAATTTTGTCTTCTTTGGCGATCTCGCTCACTCGTTTGAGGACATCTTCCCTATCATCTAAACGTTTTGCGCTGCGGCGCACTTGTGTATTAAAACTTTGCACACCAAAAGAGAAACGATTAAACCCACCCTCTAAAGCGCCTTGATACAACTCAT
Source organism: Vibrio sp. 947 (assembly GCF_033339115.1). Taxonomy (NCBI): domain Bacteria; kingdom Pseudomonadati; phylum Pseudomonadota; class Gammaproteobacteria; order Vibrionales; family Vibrionaceae; genus Vibrio; species Vibrio sp. 947. The sequence goes on from NZ_JAWOTX010000001.1 coordinate 72,330, forward strand.
CAGAAAAACGATTGATGCGACCTTCTAAGGTGATTTCGCAGTCTGCAGCCAAAGGAAAGTGGTCTCGGATAGCCTGGCCTAACACACGAACCTGTACTGGAGATAAATCCGTTGGCGTTCCGCCCCCGATATATACGGCGTGAAAAATACCATTTTGTGTCCAAGGTAATGCCGCTTTCTCTCTAAGCTCCTGCATTAATGCTTCAAAGTACTCATCAACCAGTGTGCGACTTGCAGCATTTTGAAAGAAGTTACAAAAAGTGCAACGAACGCGACAAAACGGAACATGAATATAAAGACAGCGTTTATTGGTCGCTTTAACTGAGTTAGCCGTAATACTCGAAAAAATCGCCTGTTGTTGAGACGAGGGCACAGGTACGCTCGCTCCCCCGGCATGTGCAGAATGCTTCTTAACAAAAGCAAATCGCAATGGATCAGGACTATCACTGCCCAACACTGATTCATCAAGCTTATCGATATCGACGCTCATATATACTCGCTTAACTCCCATCATGTAAGGGATGGAAGCTGATCTTAAAAATTCTGCAAGAATCATAATTTGAGCGTAATGATAATGCAATTGATAATTGATCTTATTTCCATTGTAAGTAATAATCTGCCCAAGTTTTCATAGTTTCCCGAGATATTCCGTGAACGTACAAAGATATGTCATTGCAGGAGGTGCTTCCCTTGCCATCCATGCCGCACTTCTTTTTGTTTCTCAAGAGACAAAGGTGTTCGCGATGCCGGCTGGAAACCCAGCAAGTTCGGTAAGTCTAAATCTTGTGTCTGCTCCTCCCGCTGTCGAAAAATCTACACCAGAAAATGTAGCGCCACCAAAAGAGCAGCCTCAAGACCAACCTGAACCAGAAAAGAAGATTGTAAAAAAACAGGTCGTCAAGAAAGACGCTGTTAAGAAGAAGGTAGTAGAGAAAAAACCTGAACCGGTTAAACAATCTAAACCTAAAGCGGTCGAGCCCACCAAAACCGTAACAAAGCAAAAGGTTCAGCCCGAAGCGAAACCAAAGAAAAAAACGGAACCGGTGAAGAAAGAGACGGTAGCTCAACAATCCGCACCTGCGAGCCAATCCAAAGGGGCAACATCTCAGCCTGTCTTGGTCGACAAACCAACGTTTGTGAGTCAACCAACACAACCCCGTTACCCAAGGTCTGCACAAAGACGCGGTATTGAAGGTGTAGCCTTGTATGAGATATGGCTAGATGAGAATGGTAACCAGATTAAACAGGTTTTGATTGAGTCTTCCGGCACAGAGTCGCTAGATGCCTCAGCACTTCGTGCGATCAAACAGTGGCAATTTACACCACATATTTCAGGTGGGCTAAAAGTCGCTCACCGAGTACAAGTACCTGTTCGTTTTAAGTTGGATGGATAATGGAACAACTACAAGAATTACAAACTCAATTTGGGCTGATGACATGGCCTTTGATCATTTGCTCAGCTCTAACCGTGATGATCATCGCCGAGCGATTATTCCATGTGTTAATTAGCCTTGGTGTAGGAAAGCGAGCCATTCGCCAAAAGCTCACAGGATTAGACCCAACAAATGGGAGCGAGCTTGAAGCACTTGCTGAAGAGTTGTCGAATAAGCGGCCGCTTCTGTACCGTGGTGTTGCGATGTTGCTTGCTCATCATTCTTTCTCGAAATCTTTAAGAGAAGATGCCGCAGGTATTTGGCTGCAAGAAAAACGCCATCAGCTGCATTCCGGCCTTCGTTTGCTGACGCTGATTGGTGTCATCAGTCCTTTAATTGGCTTGCTTGGTACGGTACTTGGCTTAATTGACATGTTTAAAGGCATCGCGGTTTCAACGGGGAATATCACTCCGAATGATTTGGCTGACGGCCTAGGTCTTGCTATGCGCACCACTGCCGCGGGTCTCATTATCGCACTTCCTGCCATTTCAGGAGCGCAGATCATTGGTTTGTGGGCGGATCGTGTAATCGCCAAGCTTGAGCACACTTTAAACTACGTCAACTTATGGCTTGAAGGTATCTCGTTACAGCATGTCTCGCCAGACCACTCAAAAGTAACACTGCGCTCTTCTGAGAAGATTGAGGCTGCAACTCAATGATTAAAACACCACAAGAAAATAGTCGTAACGGTTTAACCCCCGATTTAACACCGCTGTTAGACATTATTTTTATCGTCATGGTTTTCCTGATGTTAACCGCAGCGGTCAAACTCGATTCATTAGACGTCAATTTACCGAGCACAGAATCTCAGGCTGTTGCAGATGTCGATAAGCAATCCATCACGGTAAATATTCTTAAAGACGAGCCTTACTGGGCTATTAACGGCAAGACATATATCGATTGGGACAACTTTACCCTCGCGCTGTTAGAAGAGAGTAAGTCAAGCGATAAACCGATTGTAATTGGAGCAGAAAAAACCGCGAATATTCAGTCGCTAGTACAACTTCTGGGCTTTTTACAAGAAAACGGGATTCAAGCAACTCAGTTACTCACTGAAGAGCCATCATAAAAATAAGTAAGATAGAGATCCTTTCAAAATGAAGAACACACGCATCACTATTCATGCTGTTGTCACGGCAGCTATTTCCCTACTTGCGAGTAGTCAACTTTTTGCCAATGAAACGCCATCCTCAGAGCGCGTTGTTAGCGCAGGCAGCGCCGTCACTGAACTCTTGCTTGAACTCGACGCTAAAGATAGCTTGGTTGCTATCGACGTCACCAGTCAATTACCAAAAGGAATGGAACTGCCTAAAGTGGGCTACCATCGTCGTCTTTCAGCGGAGGGGTTGCTCGCCTTACGTCCGACAAAAGTCATTGGTTCTGATGAGATGGGGCCGAAAACAACATTGAGCCAATTGAAATCGGCTGGCGTAGATGTAGAAATCGTTAATACTGATGCAAATGTCGAGGGCCTTTATCAACGTATTGATCAAATTGCGAACCTTATGGATCGCAAAGCTCAAGCTGAAAGCTTAAAGCAAGATGTCCAGGCGCAAGTACAAGCACTCAATGCAAACCAACCTGATCAAGCGAAGAAAAAGAAAGTGCTCTTTCTGCTGATCCATGAAGGGCGACCTGCAAATGTTGCGGGCTCACAAACGACACCCGATGCAATTATTCAACTCGCCGGCGGACAAAACCCAGCCGCTACACAACTCTCGTCTTACAAGCCTCTATCCACAGAAGCGATGGTAGAGATGCAGCCTGACGTGATTCTTGTTAGTGGTCGCAGCTATGAAACGTTGGGTGGTGCCGATGCAATTTTAAAAGCAATGCCGCTTCTTGCTGCAACACCCGCTGGAAAGAACAAAGACATCATAACGATTGATGGCCATGCTCTGGTAGGTGGTTTGGGCCTTAAAAGCCTTGCAGAAGCTAAACGCTTGAATGCACTGCTTTACCCATAGAGACATGACATGTTGTTAAGACGCATCCCCCTTTCAACGACGTTATCAGTGCTTAGTGGATTTTTAGCATTTATTGCTATCGCCTCTATTACCGTTGGCCCAATGAACATTAGCTTTGCTGACAGTTTGCGTAGCCTAACGGGAGGCAGTTCTGATCTCGCTCCTCACATTCAGTTGGTCATTAACGAAATCCGATTGCCTCGCACCATTTTGTGTATGTTCATCGGCGCCATTTTAGCAATTTGTGGTGTGGTTATGCAGGGCTTGTTCCGTAACCCATTAGCCGAGCCTGGTATCATTGGTGTGTCTGCTGGCGCTGCTCTTGGTGGTGCATTCGCTATTGTTGTATTTGCTGAATTTAGCCAAAACTATCCGCAACTAATGAACTTAGCGGCTCTGCCTCTTTTTGCTTTCATTGGCGGTGCACTAACGACTATTCTCGTTTATAAACTCGGCACAAGTAAGTTTGGTACCTCAGTTACAATTATGTTGTTAGCCGGCGTTGCCATCAGCGCGCTCTCGGGTGCTGCGATTGGCTACATGAACTTTATCGCAGATGATCAGATGCTGCGAGACTTGACGCTTTGGTCGATGGGCTCATTAGCTGGTGCAAATTGGTCAGGGATTGCTCTATCTGCTGTAACACTCGTCATCCTATTGCTCTGGTTTCAGAAGAAGTCGATGGCGCTGAATGCTCTGTTGTTAGGGGAATCAGAAGCAAGACACTTAGGAGTTCCGGTTCAAAAACTCAAACGTCAGCTTATTTTACTTTCTGCACTGGGTGTTGGTATTACGGTGAGCATCAGTGGTGCAATTGGCTTTATTGGGCTCGTGATTCCTCACTTAGGGCGCATGCTCGCTGGGCCTGACCATCGAACGCTATTACCAATATCTGCCTTAATGGGAGCACTGCTTCTTACTGCCGCAGATATGTTTGCTCGTGTTGCCGTGGCACCAGCTGAATTACCAGTTGGAATCGTGACCGCATTGATTGGCGCGCCCTTTTTCATCTACTTATTGTTCCAGCAAAAAGGGAAGATTTTGTAATGAACCAGATCGTTTTATCGGGGAAAAACATTTCGATGACGTATGGCAACCGTGTGGTGCTCGATGACATCAACATTGATATCCGAGCTGGTGAAGTGACCGCCCTACTCGGCCCCAATGGCGCAGGTAAAAGTACTTTGCTCAAGCTTCTATGCGGTGAGATCTCTTCGAATCATCACATCACCTACTTCGGTAAACAAAAGCATGATTGGGAGCCTGAAAAAAGCGCCAAACATATTGCAATGCTCCCGCAGCACAGCACCTTAACCTTCCCATTTCTAGCCAGAGAAGTAGTAGAGCTGGGGGCAATACCGCTATCACTGTCCAATAAAGAAACCACTAAACTGGCTTTACATTACATGGAACAAACCGACGTATTGCATTTAGCAGAAAGCCTGTACCCGTCTTTATCTGGTGGAGAAAAGCAACGACTGCATCTAGCACGAGTGATGACACAACTACATCAATCTGGCGAAAAACGAATCTTAATGCTTGATGAACCTACCTCAGCGTTGGATCTCGCCCACCAACACAACACGTTAAAGATTGCTCGTGAAACGGCAAAAGCACAAAACGCAGCGGTGGTTGTGGTGTTACATGACTTGAATCTAGCTTCTCAGTACGCAGACCGCCTTGTACTCTTGCATAACGGGAAACTAGTTTGTGATGACACGCCATGGAATGCACTAACGTCAGAGCGCATTGAGCAAGTTTATGGCTATCGATCTATTGTGACAAAACATCCGACGCTAGACTTCCCTCAAGTGCATGCCGCAGCATAAAGCGTATCTCCTCTAAGCCGTCTCTAAAACACTTTGATACGACAAAGGCCCGCAATATGAGAATTGCGGGCCTTTGCTTTGATAGTGGCAGAATTTGGTTCTTTAAAGGCTATTACTTGCTCATTTGGATCAATGATCGACCAATCAACCACTCAAGCTCTTTGTCACCACCCGCACCAAACTGGCTTTCAACCATTTTGTATAAGCGGTCAATACCATTAGCAGCAAATTCTTGCGCATTTTCAGCGGTGACAATGTGATGGAATAGCAGTCGTAAAATCGCGAGAAACTCAGCATCTTCCAGCGCTTTAATCCAACTTTGTGAAAATGCATTTAATCCTTTATCAAACTCTAAGTGTTCAATAAACATTTTAAAGATACGGCCATCCAGTGCGGCGGTGAAGTCCGTTTTCTTAGGGAAGTGATGGCTAATACCGGTACGCGATATACCTGTCTGCTGGCTTAGCGTCGTGTACGACATTTTGTCGTAACCTAATCTGAGTAGCTGATCAATAACGGCATCCATGATCTTTTGGATAGTGATTTCGGTATCTTCTTTACTACGCTTTGGCATATTTTAAGCTCTTCTCTTTGTAAATCCATCTAACTCACTATTAAATGAGGCCAGAATGAAATCATTCTTAGCATTATACCCGGCTCGCCGATGCGGTTCGATTAGCGAAAACCTAGAAATCAGGTTGCTAAGCGCTGCACTTGAAAGCGCTTTCGGTATATGTATTGCGACTATTTAATATCATGTCGAGTTCCAAACCATAACGTCTTTACACTGCGTAATGTGTAATTTTCAGTTATGTTTTTGTCAATACATGCTACTCAAAATAAGGCGAAAAGTTAGTCTCATCAAAACCTTGCGCCAATTATTCATCGAAACTATTCAAAGACCAAGAATGATAATTATTAAAAATAATCAATCAAGAAATAGTCTTATAAATTAACCATTAGTTCAACTGGACTGAGCAAAATCTCGTCACTATGTTCGTTAATTGATTTTAAATGTTGATATATATCACATTAACGTTCTTGATGATTTAGTAATCCAATCTTTAACCCTTACTTAACAAGTGCCTATTCTGTTCCTTTTTTACGCAAAAGTCGTCATTTTTGTAGATACAGATCAAATACCTGATAGAATACCCTTAGTATTTACAAGAGGATTCGTTATGAGTGTCGAATTAGAAAAAAACCAAGTATGTGAGGCCTGCGGCTGTGCTGGCGAGATAGGCTTTATCATCAAAGAAGGTGACGAAGTTGCCGACGTAACGGTTTTCGCACAGACAAAAACAGAGCTAGAGTCTGAACTACAAAAATACATCGAGCTCGCTAAATCAGTATGTGCTGATGTTGAATACAATGTTTCAGAAATAACCGAAGAATCGAACCAAGCGACGGCTCGATTCAAATTTGAAGTAAGTGCTGAAAAACTTATCTTTGAATTAAAAACTCGCTCACTCGCGCGTTAATGAAAAAAGCGAGCATGATGCTCGCTTTTTATTTTTCCAATCTCTTAATCTTAAACCGCTCTAAATGAAACAGACAACTTCGGCGCGTTTATTTATCTTTTTTGAACACGACCCACTTTAACGAGCCATTGGTTTCAAAATCGTTCTCAGCGGTACACATCAGTAATACGCCTTCAACATTAATCACGGCCCCTGTGGTGTAGGCTTTATCATCGTAGTAACAGATACGCTGACCTACCTTACCGTCAACAACTATTAGCGCTTTGTTTTCTGGTGTACTGTATGATTTAGCAAAAACGGAACCCGACAGCAGTACTGCAAAAACACCAGCGGTAAAAATAGATACACTTTTTAACTTCATGAAAATCTCCCTCAAACCTCAATAATACTAACAAGGACCCTTGTGAAGTTCTTGGAAGAATCTCATATTATTCAAATATCTACTGATATTTTTCTCACCTCTACACTTGGGTCTGCTTCACATTCAATCATTTAATTTATCTCATTTTAGTAAGCTTGAAGTTACTTAGCTCAGTAAAGAAGCGCACACTTTTAACGTGTATCTCTAATTTGAATATTTAAGTTATGAATCAAAAACTGTGAGCAAAAAATGCATAATAGGTTTATTTAAGTATAAGATAAGCACCTGTTGATCTCGATATTTAACTAACTCTTTGACTATGCGTTTTGTTTCCCTATGCCTTACTTCAATCCTGCTCTGCTCGTCTCCTTTGGCATATGAGCTAGATTACTATTCTAAGTTTGGTCACATCGATAATTACGGCAATCTTGATCTTAGAAACAAGCCTTACACCCAACTACCCTCTGGCCTAGTGGTAAAGGGCAACTTAAACATCTCACAAACCCCTATCAAAACCTTGCCTAAAGGGCTTGATGTTGAAGGCAGTCTGGAAGCAACTAACAGCGCACTCAAAGTTATTCGCTCAGGAACAAAGATAAAAGGCTATGCAAACCTACTAGGTAGTAAGATCAAAAACTGGCCTAAAGGCATCAAACTAGGCGGTTACCTAAATCTGACAGATACACCGTTAAAAGCGCTTCCAGCTAAACTTCGAGTAAAAGGTGATCTAAGTGTTATTCGCACTCCCATTTCTGAACTTCCTGAAGGATTGGTGGTTGATGGTAATCTTTATATTGGAGGATCAGCGCTGAAAGTATTTCCAGACACAATGACGGTGAAAGGGAATATCTATTTAGGTGGTAACAGGATCACCAAATGGCCTAGCAATTTAACCCTTGGTGGCGCCGTCGCACCTTAAAGAGCAGATAAACAAAAGCCCCGGCAGACCGAGGCTTTAAGGCATTCTGAATCAACAGAGTTCAGTGACGAAAGTTACTCTTGGTTATTCACAGGATTGGCATAGCTCGCCACCAAATAAGGTCTTGCGCCTTCAGGTAGCTGATCCAACTTATCCGCGAGATGACGCTTAACTGCTTCCGTAATGATGCTCGAATCTTCATGCCCAGCAGCTAACAAGTTGATTGGGTACAACTTGTAGTTGTTGTGAATTTGGCGGTCGATTTCACCAGCAAGAGATTCCGGCGTTTCAAACTCTTGCTCAATCACATCACCAAACGCAACATGTACACGGCCTTTATAGCCAACGATACCTTGAATGATGCTTTCAATATCTTCAAATTCGCCTTTTTCATAGCGGCCATTTTCTGCTTTTTCGTACAGCTCTTTTGCTTTGGCAATGTCACATGGATCATTTTCATAGGCAATCGAGACAGGAACGATTTTCAGAGAACGCGTGTACTCACCAAAGCTGATCTTTTGTTTACGACCTTCAACATGGAACATTTTTAAAATCGCAGGATCAGTAAAGTCGTTTCCATCTTTAGCACGGCCTTCCTTTTGGGCAATCCAAATTGAATTGCCAGTATCAAGCGAATGTTTGATATAGCTTGACAGTTGTCCCAATGCTTTCATCATTTCTCTAGGCGCTTTAGCAGAGCGCTTAACGATGAAGCTCTTATTGAGTCGCATCAATTCTGTCGCACATGGCTTCTTCAGCAGGTTATCGCCAATCGCTATACGAACTGTACGGTGCCCACTTTGGTACAAGCCATAGTTTACGAGCGCAGGGTCCATCGCAATATCACGGTGGTTAGAAACGAATAGGTATGACGTGTTTTTATCCAGCTTATCCAAACCAGAAAAAGTGACGCCATCCGTTGTCTTATTCAATGTATCTTTCAGATACTTCTTCACTTCAATCTGAATTGCTTCGACAGAATCAAGCTTGCTCCACTTAGCTTTCAGGTAGATGCGCAGGATCGGGCTCATTAGCGTTTTGAACCACGCTGCTTTATTAGCAAAGCGATGTCCTAGGATAGCAGTGATAAATTCATCATCTTGGATTAGACGATCCAGCGCTGCTGGAATTTCTTCGTCGTTGTAAGGACGAATTTCAATATAAGGATCGGTATTGGCTGTCATTGTTCATTACATATCAAGAAAAGCTGGCACATTTTACGCATAGTTTTGCTGACAAGCAGCATTTCAACCCATACTTTTAACATGGTCATACCAGTTAAGCCACCATTTATCATGCTAAAAAATTCTCTCAGCAGGTTGGAATCGTATGGGTTTAACGTTACCCTTAGCGCCAAAAAACACTGGTACTCATAATGAACTACGCAATTGAATTTCACGACGCTAAATACCCCTTTCTTGATGTAGCTGCGCGTAAAAAAGCACTGAAGCACAGTCTACTATCTGTCATCGAAGGGTTAGCCGTCATTAAATTGGGTAAGCAGGAGTATGCCATTGAACCAGGCCAATATTTTTGGATTCCTCAAGGATGTTTGAGCTCCCTCACCTTTTTACCTAATTCTCGTGTATATCGTTGTGATTTTTCTGTGCGTTTAAATGACGAGTTCTCACAACAGGCGGGCTTTGTGAAGCCTTCACCGCTACTAAAAGCGCTCGTCGAGAAGCTAGCAACAACTGCCGAACGCTCGGATCTGCAAACCGATCTACTGACAGTAGTAAGACATGAAGTATTGACGCTGTCTCCTAAACTAGCGCACTCAACGTTAACGAGAACCATCAATCAATGGACTCCTGGCTGTGACATGAATATTTCTAAAGAGCTTTGCTTGGTACTAACACTACGTGAAGCAAGAAAAATGAAACTGTCGGGGAAGAAGGAAGAGCAAATTGTTGACTCTCTTTTTGCTGGTAACACCGAAGAATATGAACAGCTTTGCTTTTTAGTCTTTGGAGAAGCGCTATAACTTGCTCTTCAACAAGCTACGTCTTCAGCATTACGGACACAGAAAGTAGATTAAAACAAAAAGGGCGTACATTGATAATGTACGCCCTTTTTTCATTTGCTTGAGGTGTCTAGAAAGGTACCTCTATTTGCATCATCCAGTCAGCGTCATAATATTCGTGCCAACGATAATCAAACCGCATTCTTGGCTGTCCGTCGGATTTATCACCAAAACCAACGCTGAACATCAACCCGTGACTACGAAGCCACTCTTCTGTATCCATTTTACTCTCTTCGTCTCGAAGCTCTTCCGGCATCCAAAAACCAAGACCAAAGTAATTCTTTTCTAAGTTTTGAGTTAGAAGTGGGGTGTCTTCCGGCTTAATCGCCCACTCCTCCCAATAGTTTTCTGTTGGTCCTTCAAGCTTCGCTTCCGCTGCATACCAAATCAATGCTTCAGTACTTAACACGCCGATGGAATCTAAAATTTCTTCACAGATTGGAAGCGTGTTATCTTCAAACACCACGGAACGATCAGAAAAATAGTTACACGCGGAATGAGCTTGTGTCACCACAAGCAGCGCACATGCACTAAATAAAACTACTCTGACCATGAAAATCTGACCTCTCAGTTCCCAGACAATGTTTCTCTGTATAAGCCTTTACTAAGTAATAAATCACGTACGGAAGGTGTTGTATAGGCGCCGATCTCTTCACCCTCGGCCAATGCTTTGCGAATATCTGTGCTTCTGACTTTTACTTTTTCAGGACATGCCATAACAGCCCAACGTTCCGTAATCTCTTCAGCTCTACTAAATTTAGCAAATTTGAAGAAATTATCAGGACCAATGACAAAAGTTATATCGGCAGTTGGGTAGATTTCTTGAATTTTTTCTAACAACGCATAGGTCGTCACACTTTGTCCAGGTTGGTATAAAGCTTGCTCCGCATCAGAACGCTGAACATTAGAAAGCCCCATATCCTTGATGAACGCGTCAACCATTTTGCACCGAGTTGGGTAATCAAGCATGTTCTTGCCCCAAGCGTGTGCAATGCTTGGCTCAAGTAGCACAAGATCAAAGTGGCTCAAAGACTCAATAACACTTTTATGCCCTAAACTAGGTGGGTTAAATGCACTACCAAAAATGGCGATTTTTTTCATATCCGGTGATTACCTGGTTGAAGAGAGTTTTCTAATCTGATGATTTCGGTATGATACTACTAATCTTTACAGCTTTTGACCCTAAAGTCGCGTTTAATGAGCCTCAACTGTATGGTTTATCACCATTTGAGCAAATGTGCTTTAGAGTCTGAAATATTTGCAGGAAAAGGAACCCTAAATGGAACAATCCATCCGTGACGAAATGCGCGTACTCCCTTCAATTGATCCGCATTTTGAAATTGAACGCCGTGTCGCTTTTATTAAGCGTAAATTGCAAGAAGCGGGCTGTAAGTCTCTTGTTCTTGGCATCAGCGGTGGCGTTGACTCAACGACATGTGGTCGTTTAGCTCAGTTGGCTGTAGACCAACTAAACGAAGAATCGGGCAACAATAGCTACCAATTTATCGCAGTTCGCCTGCCTTATGGGGAGCAAAAAGATGAAGATGAGGCTCAGCTCGCTCTGTCTTTTATCCAGCCTACCCATTCTGTATCGGTGAACATCAAAGCAGGTGTTGACGGGCTTCATTCAGCTTCTCACGTTGCATTAGAAGGCACAGATCTTCTACCAACTGATGCAGCAAAAGTCGACTTCGTAAAAGGCAATGTAAAAGCGCGTGCTCGCATGGTTGCTCAATACGAGATCGCGGGCTACGTAGGCGGCCTTGTTCTTGGTACTGATCACTCAGCAGAAAACATCACTGGTTTCTACACTAAATTTGGTGATGGCGCTTGTGACATGGCACCATTGTTCGGATTAAGTAAGCGCCAAGTTCGTGAAGTAGCTGCTACATTGGGTGCACCTGAGCAACTAGTGAAGAAAGTGCCAACAGCAGACTTAGAAGAGCTTGCTCCACAAAAAGCAGATGAAGATGCCCTAAGCCTAACTTACGAGCAAATCGACGACTTCTTAGAGGGCAAACCTGTTCCACAGCAAGTGAGTGACCGTCTGGTAGCGATTTACAAAGCAACGCAGCACAAACGCCAGCCAATCCCGACGATTTACGACTAAGCGATATTTTCAGCTCTCTTTAAAACTCAAAACGCTGCTAAAAATAGCAGCGTTTTTTGTCTAGGAACAGTTTTTGTCGAAGGACAAAGACATTCTCGCCTAGTTGGTTACCGTTACGTCCGTCTCTGGCACAGCACAACACGCCAACACGGTTCCCATTGCACGTTCCTCATCAGTCAGCGCGGGCACGTCCGGATGATGAACTTGCCCCGACGTAAGCTGAACTTTACACGCGCCGCATAAGCCAGCACGACAGCTATTGCTGATGACCTTCCCAGCATCTTCGAGCTGATCTAACAACGTTTTTTGGTTGTTGCCTACGACTTTAGTTCCATTAAAGTCAATAGCGAGACTTTTCTCTGGCTTTGACATAAGAGAAGAAACTCCAAACGCTTCTTGATGGTAGTTTTCCTCTGGCAGCCCTTTTCTTAGTAGAAGACTTTTTGCTTTATCCATAAAGCCATCCGGGCCACACACAAACACCTGCCGCTGTTCAACATCTTTGATTTGCTTAATGTGTGACAAACTTAACCGCCCTTTCAAACCAAACCAATCAACAGCAGGTTGCGTTAAACAGACTTTTACTTCTAGCCCTGGGTGCTCACGCTTTAACTGCTCCAACTCTGAGCGACAAGGAATATCATTCTCGGTGCGACATTGATGGTAGAAAACCACGTTCTCCAACTGATTATGATCCGCTAAGTAACGTACCATCGATAGCATTGGTGTTACTCCGCTACCCGCAGAGAGTAACAATAGAGGCTGCGCTTCATGCGTTTTAAGGTGGAACTGACCGTCAGGTTGTTCTGCCTCTAAAACATCACCGACTTGTAAGTTGTCTAAGAGTGAGTTAGAGACTCTTCCACCCGCGATACGCTTTACAGAAATAGCATAACGACCCGGGCGAGAAGGACTGGATGATAAGGTATAGCGTCGACCCACTTTCTTACCATCAATATTCACCTCTATTGGCAGGTGTTGTCCCGGCAAGTAATTAGGCAACGAACCTTTGTTTGGCTCTAACCATAAGGTCACAAAGTCTTGGGCAATTTCTTCACGCTCAACACATGTAAGCTTCATGCGCACTGGCGAGTTATCTGCGTAAAACTCCGGCTCTTTGTACTCCAATACTTCAACTTTATCGCCTTGACGAATAATGCCTTCATTTCGCGCGACAAGATTCTGGCCAAAGAACACACCACCGACATCGTTTGCACGGAACAATTGCAAGGTTTTGAGCGGCTCTTTGCTCTCACGGAATGTGCCTCTTTGGGTATTCACTGTAGTCAGGATACAGCGCTCGCAAGGTTTGAGAGACTCAAACTCTACCTCACCGATTCGTATGCGCTTCCATGAATCTTCTTCAAATGGCTTAGTATCAGAGACAACTAAGTTAGTACGAAACTGATCCATTGAGTGTAGCTCTGAACTTCTTCGGTTCAGCTCATCAAGTGAAGCTTGGCTGATCACTAAAACCGGATAACCATCAGCAAAACTGACGTTTTGACCTAGCTTTTCACGGACACGATTCGATTGCTCACCACTAAACAACAACTCAACGCGCTGCCCCAACACACGACTAAACCAGTCATCTGCATCATCTGTCGTGGTATAGGCAGTAAATGTATCTTTCCAAACCGTTGCTGGTGTCTCCTGCATTTTGAAATCTTGGTAACGGATTTTAAGTGGCTCCATACCCAAACTACTAAACACCACTCCATCGGACAATAAGGCAGACTTAATGGTTACCATTTGCGGATACTTTCGCGCAGTGATCATCGAGCCATCAGCTTTCGCAATCATAAAGCGACGATCGAAGCTCAATCCTTGCTTCTCAACCCATACGGACGACAGCGATAATCCGCCAACTGACTTAACCGGAAAAACATTAATTTGGGATAAAACGGGTTGCGACATGGCCTTGTTCCTACGGGTGTTTTTTATTTGTTGCGGTATTGTATACTCAAATCACATTAAGTTGCAGAGTCTACTGCCTCTTCATCCATCGCAACTTTCTCGAAACCATATTCTTATAAATTTGGTTTTAGTGACAAGTATTTACTACACTCAATATTCGCGTTTTTTAACACCGTTCTGACCAAATACCGTTTGATAAAGTGTGATACGACACACATAATTCACCCAAGTTATCACTACTCCCATTTATCGATTTGGAGCTTAATTATGGATACAAGAAAACTGGTTCTGATTTTGTTATGTATCTTTCTTCCGCCTGTCGCGGTGTTTATGGAGAAAGGTCTAAATAAAGACTTTTTGATTAATCTAATATTGACGTGTTTCTTCTTTCTACCAGGTACGATCCACGCGCTTTGGTTAACAATGAAGTAACCACTTACACTCTCACTCTTTATAAAATTGAAAAATGGGATGAAATATGAGGGCAATTCCTCTATCATCCTGTCGCCTAAGCGCAAGCGTTTGCTCAAAAGCAAATACGGCGCTTAGGCTCCAATCAGACAACTTTTCAATGGTGGGAGCAATTAATGACAACACTGACTATCACTCGTCCTGACGACTGGCACGTTCACTTACGCGATGGGGAAGTTCTTAAAGACACCGTTCGCGACATCAGCCGCTACAATGGCCGTGCGCTGATTATGCCAAATACCGTCCCACCTGTTACTACAACTGAGCTCGCCCTAGCCTACCGTGACCGAATTATTAAAGAGCAACATGGCGAACAGTTTGAGCCTTTAATGGCGCTTTACCTTACAGATAACACGACACCAGACGAAATACGTAAGGCTAAAGCAACCGGACACATTGTTGCTGCCAAGCTCTATCCTGCTGGCGCCACAACAAACTCAGATTCCGGTGTGACCAATGCGAAAAACATTTATCACGTTTTAGAAGCAATGGAAGAAGTAGGAATGTTACTTTTGGTTCATGGGGAGGTAACACATCACGATGTTGATATATTCGACCGAGAAAAAGAATTCCTTGATACCGTCCTCGCTCCTATCGTCAATGATTTCCCTAATCTTAAAATCGTACTAGAACATATCACCACCGCCGACGCAGCAAACTTCGTTAACAATGCCTCAGACAACGTAGCGGCTACCATCACTGCCCACCACCTTCTTTTCAACCGTAACCACATGCTTGTGGGTGGTATTAAACCTCATTTCTACTGTTTGCCAATTCTTAAGCGCGGAACCCACCAGCAAGCGCTGATCGAAGCAGCAACTAGTGGTAGCAAGAAGTTTTTCCTAGGTACAGACTCAGCGCCACATGCGAAAGGGGCAAAAGAATCGGCTTGCGGTTGTGCTGGTTCTTACACTGCACACGCTGCGCTAGAGCTTTATGCAGAAGTCTTCGAAAAAGAAGGCAAGTTGGAAAACTTGGAAGCTTTCGCAAGCTTCAACGGTCCTGATTTTTACTGCATTGCACGTAACACAGATACGGTAACGTTAGAAAAATCCGCTTGGGATGTGCCAGAAACGATGCCATTTGGCAATGCTATCGTTGTGCCTATTCGAGCAAATGAACAGATCGAGTGGAAAGTGAAGTAAGTACTTTACTGACGTTTCACCCATAAAACAGGGTCATGCTTTTTGTAAAAAGAAGTCATGACCCTTGTTATTATCGTCTCATGTTTTAGATGTGATTATTGACCACGAAGCTTTTCAACCATCGTCCATACCGCAACCACAACCAACCCCGCCACAAAGCCGATAATACCGTTCAGTAAAATAGGCAAAATGGCTGTAGCAACCGAATGACCACTAAAGTTCATAATAATCGGCTCTACAAAGTGATGAATGGCTGGCACGTTGTGCACCACAATTCCTCCACCCACCAAAAACATCGCAGCAGTTCCTACAATGGTTAACAACTTCATCAACTTTGGTGCAAAAGCGACCAAGGCCCCTCCGACTTTCGCTACCCAACCTTTACCGTTTGAGCGACTTTCAAGGTAAAGGCCTAAATCATCTAGCTTCACAATCCCAGCGACTAGTCCATAAACTCCAACCGTCATAATCACTGCAATTAAACTGACAACTAAAATTTGCGTAACAAGACTGGCTCCTGTCACGGTACCTAACGCAATCACGATGATCTCTGCTGAAAGGATAAAGTCTGTTCGAATCGCACCAGAAACTTTACGCTTTTCATACTCTTCTATCGACTCGCCAGTATTAACTAGCTCCTCTTTTTCTTCGTGCGGATGCGAGTGAGGAAACACTTTTTCAAGTACTTTCTCTGCCCCTTCAAAGCAGAGAAATAAGCCGCCAATTAGCAATAATGGCATAATAAGCCATGGAATAATCGCGCTAATAAGTAAAGCTGAAGGAACTAAAATCAATTTATTTTTGAATGAGCCTTTTGCAACCGCCCAAACCACTGGAATCTCTCGCTCAGATGCAACACCAGACACTTGTTGAGCGTTTAACGCTAGATCATCTCCCAATACACCTGCGGTTTTCTTTGCCGCCATTTTTGACATTAAGGCGACATCATCAAGCACCGTGGCAATATCGTCCAACAGTGTGAGTAAACTTGCTCCAGCCATTTTTTGTCTCTTATATGAAATTGAGTAAGTAACAAAATGTAACACCAATGAATCACTCATCAAAGTGATGATTTTGCAAAGAATACCACCCCAAATGGTGTTTTATATTGCCGTAAAGATAAGACAGGTCTAGTCTTGTGATACCTTTCAGCAGTCAAAAGAAAAAGTATAGATGAAAAGTGGATACATTTACCCGATCGGTACTCCTGGCCAACCTTGGAACGAAGAAGAACGTAAAGCTTGGTTAGCAACGCAAGAAGTAAAACGTAGCTACCAAGATGAAGTCGTCAGTAAAATCGATGCCCTACGCGAGCGTTTTGATGTTGAACAATATGGTGCGCTCTCATACAACGAGGCACGCTTCCCTCTGTTTTGTATCAAAACACGCAATTGGGATTCAACTAAACCTGCTGTGTTGGTCACAGGCGGCGTGCACGGTTACGAAACCAGCGGTGTACATGGCGCATTAAAGTTTGTAGAAACAGAAGCAGAGCGCTATGCAGAGCATTTCAATATTGTCGTTGCACCCTGCGTAAGCCCTTGGGGTTACGAGGTGATCAACCGCTGGAATCCAAACGCGATTGATCCAAACCGCTCTTTCTATAAGGATAGCCCTGCCGAAGAGTCCGCTAACCTCATAAAGCTAGTTGCAACTTTAGGCGATGTGTTAATGCACATTGATCTACATGAAACGACAGATTCTGACGAAACTGAGTTCCGTCCAGCCTTAGCTGCTCGTGATGGTATTGAGTACATTGAAGGTATGATCCCAGATGGCTTTTACACGGTGGGAGATAGTGAAAACCCTCAGCCTGACTTCCAAAAAGCGGTCATTGAGTCAGTTGCAAAAGTGACTCACATTGCACCAGCAGATGAAAACGGCGAAATCATTGGTTCACCCGTCGTACAGTTTGGCGTTATCAACTACCCAATGGTAAAACTGGGCCTGTGTGGCGGCGTAACAAATTGCGTTTACGGTACGACAACGGAAGTGTACCCAGACAGCCCAACGGTGACCGACGAAGAATGCAACGATGCACAGGTTGCAGCCGTAGTTGGTGGTTTGAATTACGTACTAAGTAAGCTCGAATAACACAGGTTAACAATAAAGCAACTGACGATGTCTTTGAATTGTGAATCAGCTTTACTTTGCTCCAAAAGCAAGTTGAGACATTAATCCGCTAGTTTATTAGAAATTACCGCATTAACATCGCTAACACTGAAGATGCGAAGCATCACGACTTTATGACGCTATTTTAATGCGGTATCTAATAAATCCTAAAATACAAACGACATCTAGACATCATCGTCACTACTAACTCCTCTTCCTGAACAAACTATCGTCATACCATTTAAATCAAACCTCAACCAACGAGCTTCTGAAGCGAAAAACATCCTTAAACAATAAGAAAGCTTAATGCTCTTTGGCTTTATTTTTTAACCACTTACCCAAAAGCACATGCATTAGCCATTGCCTTGTTTTTTATACGCGATTGATCTTTTTAGAGAAACATATATGAACCTCATTGCTTAACCGAAAAAACAAAGATATAATGAAAATAATTATCATTTGCATTTTAATTTTAAATCGAGAACCTCTTTCTCTTTGCATTGAAAGCGGCACTTTTCTTTTGCTAGTTAATCCAGTTTTAAAGCCAAATCAGCACGTTGAATTTTTAGGTATGGCCTAGTGATACTTTGAGGGCTGGATTGTGACCTTAATGTTTATAAAAAATAACTTGGTTATGTTTTGTTGGAATTTAGAACCTATATGCGAATAGATATTCATTATTCGTATTCCATCCCCAAGTCATAAGTTAAGAGAAACTCATTTTATTTTGGGGCAGATTCTGTATGAGTATTCACGTAGTAAGCCTGTTTTTTATACTGTGCTTAACTTCAATTTTCGTCGGCGCAAACCAACTAGATTGGTCGTTATTGCTGACCATGGATGACAAAGCTTGGCTACCGATTACTGCTAGCAGATTACCAAGGCTAATCGCACTAATTCTTACCGGATCTGGTCTCGCAATATGTGGTGTTATTCTTCAACATATTGTTAGAAATCGTTTTGTTGAGCCGGGCACCACAGGCGGTATCGATGCGGCAAAGCTCGGTATTTTGGTATCTATCGTCATGCTTCCATCCTCAGACAAGCTTGAACGTATGCTCTTCGCCGTACTATTTTGCTTCGCCGCTGGCCTTATCTACATTGCCATCGTACGAAAAATTAAATTCAGTAACTCTGCGTTAATACCTGTGATTGGGCTTATGTTTGGTAGTGTAATAAGTGCTATAGCGGAGTTTTATGCGTATCAAAACAACATCTTACAGAGTATGTCCGGTTGGTTAATGGGAGATTTCTCCAAAGTGGTCCAAGAACACTATGAAATAATTTTCTTGATTTTACCCATCACCCTACTGACTTACTTATATGCACATAAGTTTACTGTGATGGGAATGGGCGAAGATGTTGCGTCCAACTTAGGAATTAATATTGCGTTCACTGCCGCCTTGGGTCTAATGCTAGTTTCCGTGACAGTTGCTATAACAGTGGTGACCGTAGGTGCCATTCATTTTATCGGTTTAGTCATACCTAACCTAGTCGCACTAAAATATGGCGATCACCTTAAAAACACCCTACCAATCGTTGCACTAGGCGGCGCTTCGTTACTTATTTTTTGCGATGTCATAGGCAGAGTTGTTGCCTTTCCTTTTGAAGTCCCAATTGGATTAACAGCCAGTGCTATCGGGGGAGTCATGTTTCTTGTGTTTCTTTTGAAAGGAGCACGAGTATGAGATCACATTACTCAAACATGCGAGTGAGCATTATACTCGTTTGCATACTGTCTATCGCCTTTATCTTTACAAGCTCTGGGTGGGATTTTGATTACGTCATCCCTAAGAGGCTGATTAAACTTGGTGCCATAGTTATTGGGGGCAGCTGCGTGGCCATCTCTACTGTTATTTTCCAAGCTTTAGCTGGTAATCGTATTCTTACGCCATCCATTATGGGATATGAGTCGGTTTATCTGGTTTGGCAAACCCTACTCTTATTACTAGGGGGCACTTCTGGCATTGCTACATTAGGTGTTGTCGGTAATTTCGCTGTCTCTGCAATACTCATTCTGTTGTATTCCTTAGCGATTCAATCTTGGGTACTCAATAGATTTAAACATGACATGCACCAAGTTCTGCTGATTGGCTTTGTTTTGACAATGGTGCTGACAACTCTTGCTCAATTTATCCAGCTCAGAATAAGCCCTGGAGAATTCTCTATCCTTCAAGGGCTCAGCTATACCTCGTTTGCGCGAGCGAAACCTTCTACGTTACTTTTTTCCAGTATTGCGTTAAGCGTTTTGGCACTCTTTGCTAACAGATGGTCACGCGAGCTAGATGTGATAGGTCTAGGTCGAGACCAAGCGATGTCATTAGGACTAAATGATAAGCAATATGTACCAAAGTTCTTTGCTGTAATCGCCATTTTAGTAGCAATTTCGACGAGCTTGATTGGCCCAACGGCTTTTATGGGAATTTTTATTGCCAATATTGCTTATTCCGTTACTAGCGCACCGAACTACAGACACATATTGCTCGTTGCTTGTGCTATTGCAATTGTCATGTTCTTGTCTGGTCAACTTCTGGTAGAGCACTTATTTAACTTTAAAACCACCGTCTCTATTTTGGTGAATGTCCTTTGTGGGGGATATTTCCTAGCCATCACGATAAGAACAAGAAGCCAAATATGAAAACTGTTACTCGCCTGTTTAAAGACAACTCACTGACAAAAAGGAAATACCCCATGTTTAAGAGCCCCCTACGTTTGAGTATCGCGCTTGCTTGCTGCGCTCTAGGAGCCTTATCAGGTTGCGAGCCGGAAATAACTAAAATTGAAGATACTCAGCCATTAGAAAAGCTCATCGTGATTGAACACAATCTCGGAGCAACTACTATTTCTCATCGCCCTCAACGAGTGGCAGCATTAGATATGAACGAAGTGGACTTTTTAGATCAGCTAAATGTTCCAATCTCAGGAATGGTGAAAGACTTTGTTCCTCACTTTCTAGCGAAATACAAAGACACACCTGAGATAGCGGATCTTGGTGCGATAGTTCAGCCTAATATGGAAAAGATCTATGCCCTAAAACCAGATCTCGTATTGATGACTCCGCTACATGCTAATCAGTATGAAGAACTCTCTCAACTCGCTCCGACTTTACATTTTGACATCAACTACCGTAATAGTCGTGACCATCACGTCGATACCATTAAGAAACACCTTGTAGAGCTTGGTGAGATCTTTGAAAAGCAGGAGCTAGCCCAACAGAAAGTTGCCGAAATCGATGCAAAAGTCGCAGAAGTGCGCGCTGTTACGAAAGAGCGTTCTGAAAAAGCTTTGGTTGTCATGCATAACAATGGTGCTTTCAGCTCATTTGGCGTTGAGTCTCGTTATGGCTTCGTTTTCGATGTTCTGGGGGTAAAACCAGCGAGTGAAAGAGTGGAGACAGGTTTGCATGGTCAGCCAATTTCTAGCGAGTTCATTAGCCAAGCTGATCCAGACATTCTTTACATCATTGATCGAACAGCAGTAATGGAAGGAAAGCCTGTCATTGATGCGGAACACTTAGCAAACCCACTACTCCGTCAAACCAAAGCATGGAAAAACGACAACGTCGTTTTTGTTGATGCCGATGCTTGGTACATCACTTCAGCAAGCATCACATCTCTGAAAATCATAATTGAAGACATCCTAAAAGGTTACCAAAGCTAAATCTAATAACAATGAGTTGGATCTTAAGTAATTCAACACTCAATCGACGTCAGAACGGATGTGAGCTAGCCCAAACAAAGAAAAGGAATCTATAATGACTCATGACTATCATCAGATAGCGATGGACTCTTCACAGAAAAACAAACCAAGCCCATGTCATATCGCCCTCTTTATTTCACTTCAATTTAGTACTTTTGTCGTACCAATTAGTATCGCTCAAGCTGAAGAAGTCGTAGATGAATCAATGACAGTTTATGGTGAAGCAAACAGAGTTTATGCCGCTGGCAAAGTTTCTCACGCGAGTAATATAGGAATGCTTGGCGATAAAAACCTCATGGAAACGCCTTTCAATACGATTGGATACACAGAAAAACACATTCAAGACCAACAAGCACGCGATATCTCAGATGTAATCTCAGCTTCTGATCCCTCTGTTTTCACCAGCGGTGAAACCGGCTTAAACAAAGAAAGTTTCAAAATAAGAGGTTTCAACTCAGACATTAGCGACGTTATGCTTAATGGATTGTATGGTATCGCTCCTTATTACCGAACCTCTCCTGAAATGTATCAACGTATTGATGTACTTAAAGGTCCTGCTTCTTTGCTCAACGGTATGCCACCGAATGGATCTGTTGGTGGCACCATCAACTTAGTGACAAAAAGAGCACAAGAAACACCAATCACATCTTTCACCGGCAGCTACTTATCGGACACTCAATTCGGAGGACATATCGATATTGGACGTCGCTTTGGTACAAATGAAGAATTTGGTATTCGTTTCAACGGTGCATTTAAAGATGGAGACACCGCGATAAACAACCAAAGCAACAAAACTCAACTTGCATCATTAAGCCTTGATTGGCGTAATGACATTGCTTTCCTTGAAGCAGATTTTTACTACAGTACAGAGCGAGTTGAAGGTGCAAACCGTGGGTTAAGCATCGCTTCTGGTCTCAAAATCCCATCACCTCCTCCATCTGACACATTATTGACGCCAAGTTGGGCCTACAATGATAGCGAAGATAAAGGGATGATGATTCGCGGGGAGCTAAGCGTTAGTGACTCTGTAACTGTATACAGCGCATTGGGTGGTAGCCGTACAGATTTTCATTCAAATGTACCGCAACGAATCAAAATCATCGATAACGAGGGTAACCTAGAGGTATCTCTCGGATCAGTTAAGCTTGAGAACAAACGGACTTCAGGTGAGATAGGTGTTCGTAGCAACTTTGACACTGGCCCAGTAGAACACCACCTTGTACTGAATAGTACTTACTTTAGAGAAGATAAAAATGATTCTCCAACAGGTAATAATAATCCAGCCCCTTGGAACTCGAATATTTATGATCCTGTTTGGGGACCAGAAAATTCAGTTTACGACAACTACTATGGTTTACCTATCGATTCAACTCAGGTCAGCTATGGCATTGCCGATACGTTATCTTTTGTTGATGGGAAATACCAAATCACGCTCGGCTTGCGTTACCAGAGCATTGATTATGAATCTGGAATAATAATGAACGGAATGTCGCTTCCTACCACCAAGTTTAAGGAAAGTACTTACACTCCCGCACTTGCAGCATTATACAAAGTTTCGAGCTCAGTTTCGCTTTATGGTAACTACACCGAAGGCTTAACGAATGGGAAAACAGCAGGCTCTAGCGCTGCAAACGCAGGAGAGGCTTTTGAACCCCAAAAAACCAAACAGACTGAAGCAGGCGTGAAGCTTGACCTGGACGGCTTTGCTCATACGTTCAGTTTATTTGAGATTAAAAAGCCAAATGGGTACCAAGATCCGGATACCAACATTTTTTCTTTCGGTGGTGAACAGCGCAATCGCGGTATTGAATGGGGGTTCTACGGCACACTATCAAAGGACTATACACTCATCGGTGGTATCGCCTATACAGATGCAGAGATTACAAAAGCAACAGATGTGACAGAGGAGGGGAAACAAGCAACTAAGCTACCCGATTTACAAGCTAAATTCGCATTAGAATGGAACCTCCCTGCGATGCGTGATCTCACGCTTATCGGCCAAGCGAACTATATGTCTGAACAATACATTGATGCACAAAACACTCAGGCATTACCTGCACAGACTATTCTTGATCTTGGCGCACGCTACAACTCAAAAATTGCTGAAACAAGCGTGGTTTGGCGCCTTAGCGTAAACAATGTACTGGATGAAGATTACTGGACAACCACCCACTATGCGGACCTAGCTCTTGGCGCACCACGTACAGTGATGCTGTCAGCTACTGCGGATTTCTAATCCCTCCACCTCCCCTTTAGCCTGCCTTCTAAGGGGGGACTTACTCCCATTTGGCTGTTCATGAAAATTCACAACAAATCAAAGGAAGTACTCATCTTCAACATTCAAGCAGACAAAGAGCTCGCAACACCTACGGCCAAAGTTAATTCAAAACATAATCCATCAACGTCCACTTCCATAGGCTTTATATGAAAAACGATAAGAGCTCAATATGCTCTACCACGTTCTCCTTATTTTCGCTTGATAGGCTAGATAAGGTGACAATATGATAAGTAAAATCAGCCAACATTACGTTACGCCTAGCTTAATGCCAGCCTTAAAGCCATCGATTAAGAAGCTTGCTTTGGGAACGTTTTGTGAAGCACTTGCCGCTGTGGCAAAAGTTGGTGCACTGCTATGCTTGATAAAACTTATCGATAAATTTGCAAACCAATGGATTTACGGTGCCATAGGACTTTGGGCGGCTAGCGCACTTGCCTCATCAGTGGGCTCGTGGTTAGTTCATGATGCCGAGTCGCAGTTTTCCACTCGATTACGTCGCCAAGTTGCTCAGCACTTGACGCGCTTGCCAAGCAAGACCATCTCTCAATATGGTGATAATCAACTGCGTCGCATAGTTTCCGAAGACATCAGCACGCTTCACCACATGGTTGCGCATTTGCCTTCAGAACTCGTGACATTCATTGTCGTACCCGCAACTTCTATTTTTATCATGTTGAATCTCACAGGTCCGGTAGCGATGCTTACTCTGCTCCCTGGTCTAATTGCATCATTGTACTACCTACTCTTTTTACCTAGGTTCGCCGCTAAACATGGCAAAGAGCGCATGACAATAATGGGTGATATCGTTACCGCAGTAAACGACTACACAAGAGGTATCCGAGTAAATCGAATTTACGGCACGCAAGCAGGAGCACTCGACAGCTATAATGATGCCACAAGACGCTTTACTCACGGCATAGTGAAATGGGTTGGTAGCGTTGCCCTTCCAGCAGCAATTGCTACCGCATTACTTCAAGCGGTTTCGACTTTCGCAATGGCCTATACCATTGGCTATGAATTAAGTCCCATGGCAATGGCGTCGCTATTCTTTTTTGGTTTGGCCGTCGTATCACCCGCACTGAAGCTTGGCCATGGATTGGACTACGTTAACGCAGGAAAGAATGCTGCAAAGAACATCAGCGACTTTTTACAGCAACCACAAATAGAAAGTGGCAGTTTGAGCGCGGGAGAAAAACCGCTATCACTACAAGCATCAAATATCGTAGTGGCTAATGGAACTGTTAATATTATTGATAACTTCTCCCACTACTTCCCACGGGGTTCATTTACAGCCATCATGGGGCCTAGCGGAGCAGGCAAAAGTACGTTACTACGTCTATTAGCAGGTCAAGAAACACCTCTTTCAGGCTTCGTTACCTTAGGAGGCAATCAACTGTCTAAACTCTCTGAGATATCCCGATACTCCGCCATACGCTATGTACCCCAAGATATCGGTGTACTCAAAACTACCATTAGGCAGAATTTGAAACTATCAACGCCAAGTTCAAGTGACGACGAGCTGAACCAAGCTTTGCAACAAGCTCAATTAAAGATTGACCTCAATTCTGATGCAAGCGTGCTTTCAGGAGGCGAGCAACAACGTGTCGCAATAGCTAACACATTTCTAACTCAAGCCAACGTTCTATTACTGGATGAACCAACCAGTGCTCTCGATAAAAATACGGCCTTCACTGTGATCAGAAATCTCGCGAAGTTTGCGAAAACACAAGACAAGATATTGATCATAATTACTCACGACTCAGAACTCGCGAAACTTGCAGACACTACATTGATGCTCAACAGAAAGGCTCAACGACAGGATGAAGAAGTATGACGGCTCACAATACCCTCTATTCCAATTCGACAATTCCACAAAGTGCAAAGCACCGTCTATATCGAGTCGCTATAGGTTGGGGACTAGTTGCATTATTT
Source organism: Vibrio sp. 947 (assembly GCF_033339115.1). Taxonomy (NCBI): domain Bacteria; kingdom Pseudomonadati; phylum Pseudomonadota; class Gammaproteobacteria; order Vibrionales; family Vibrionaceae; genus Vibrio; species Vibrio sp. 947. Next base: position 98,007 of record NZ_JAWOTX010000001.1, read on the forward strand.
GAGGCAACGGCTTACACATTTCTTGCAATATCTATTGTCGAACAAGCTTCACCATTGAACGTCATAATAGCTGCTGTTCTAACTGTGATAGTTACCGTTATTGTAACTCGTTCTGGATTTCTCTCTGGTGCGAAACTGGCTGGGGATCTTTATTCATCAGTAGGTCATTCGCTCAGTAAAGCAAAGTTAGCTTGGTTTAATGATCAGCATAGAACTCAGCTCACCCAACTAGCAGAACGAGGAATACCTGGCTTTATGGCCATTCCTGCTCATCAGCTACAAACATTTTTACACGCTCCAATGTTACCCATATTTTTAATTATCGGTATTGGGGTCGTTGGAGGAGGTGAAATTGCACTACTCAGTGCCGTATTGTTACTAGTTGCACTGCTCGTTCAGTACAAGGCGCAAAGATACCTAAGTCGCTCAGATAGCGACCGACATGACGCAGAGCTTCAAGCGACTAAATCAACACTTGAGCTCATAGATAACCTTGAGTTACTTCGCTCAACAGCGGGGCCTGAGCGCTCAATCGAGCGTATTGAACAGAGTTGGCACGCACAAGAAGAAGCTCATTCAACTATTAATCGTAACGCTTCTATCGCAACCTTAGTATCAGGATTGGCAACGATTTTACCCCTTGCAGGTATCGCCATCTATCTCGTCTTAGAGCCGATTACTCAACCCTTATTAGTCTTGGCTTTATTGATATTGATTACCCGTGCAGCTGCACCTTTGGGTGAACTCGCGTTGGCAGGCTTTGCGATTAACGACGTAAAATCCTCAATTAAAAATTACGCTCAGTTAACGAATGTCCCTGTTCTGCCTGAGCCTAATCCTCAATTTGCAACCTCCCCCAAAAACCATAAGTTCGAACTGAACCTTGTGGGCCATTTAGATCTCTTTGAAGATGCTAGCACGGAGATCAAACAAGGTGATACCGTCGTCATCAATGGAGTCAGTGGCAGTGGCAAAAGCACTTTACTGGGCCTGTTTCTAAGGTTTGATGATCCTGACCAAGGTCTTATTTCGCTCGGAGGGATAGATCTAAAGAGTATCCCTTATGACGTGCTCACCCAGCATATAGCCTATGTTGCTCAAGAACCGGTCATTTTTACTGGCACATTGGCGGATAACATTCGGTTAGGTAATCCCAATGCAAGTGATTATGAAGTTGAGAGCTTTGCAAGACACGCACAATTGGACAAACTTATTGACTCATCTCCTAAAGGAATACATCAAACAGTAGGACAAAGAGGCTCAGGGTTGTCAGGAGGTGAAAGACAGAGAGTCGCAATTGCGCGAGCTCTCATTAAAAAGGCGCCAATCCTCATTTTCGACGAAGCGCCGGCAGCATTAGACGAAGCAACCGAAAAAAGTATTGCTCAACATATTCAAACATTGAACTCGACCGTGATTATTGTGACGCATCGCGATCAGAATATATGGTCACCCACATTGGAACTCACGATTGAGGGTAGAAGAGTTATAGTTGCACAGTACAACTCTACTTCCTTGAAAAGTAGGGACAAATTGGCGGCTGAAGAAACTAATAACAATCAATACTTAAATCTAAGCGGTGTCAATTGAGTTTTTTGTCACTTTAGCACATTGTATCATCTAAAGAATCTTACAGGCATGTTGTAAAGCAATAATAATAAAGCGAATTCTCAAGGTTATAATTCTGACTCAATCTGACACAAGATAGACGTAAGTCTTTCCAATACCATCAGCTTTTCGAGTCGGTCATCATACAGCGCATTGTCAATTTTTTTAAAATAGACTCTACACTTTTATAACAATCGATTCTTGTATTGCTCCGGTGTCATGCCGGAGTATTTCTTGAACATCGCGATAAAAGGGCTGGCTTGGTTATAACCTAACGTCAGAGCGACTTCTTTTACGGTCTGCCCTTTACGCAGCAACTCCATAGAATGCAAATAACGTACACGTAAGCGCCACTCAGTAAAGCTCATTCCTAATTCACTCTGGCAATGTCTCGCTAACGTGCGTTCTGTGGTATGCACTTTTGCCGCCCACTCCGCCAAACTGATCTCATCCGTCGGCGATTCTTCTACTGCTTTTAAAATCGGTTCAAGATACTTATTGTCGGTAGTCGGTAAAAAGTGATGTTCGACTTCTTGCTTTGCAAGCTGGTCCAATAACACTTGTACCAAGCGCTTGTCTTCATCAGTTTGCGCCACGTTAATGTCTCGCTGACGAAAGTCCTCAATAATAGATGACACGATTGGAGTCACTTTGATCAAGCTCGTTTTAGTTGGAAAATGCGCCGTCAATTCAGGGGCAATGTTCAAAGAACAATATTCGATTGGCTTACGGTTGTAGCTAGTGTGACGAACTCCGGCGGGAACCCAAATAGCAAGATGTGGAGGTGCTAGAAATCTTGTGTCTTCTGCATCCATCTCCAGAATCCCACCGCTGATCAGTTGCACTTGCCCCCAAGGGTGGCTATGAATTCGTGTTTCTGTATTAGAGAGAAACGCTTCGAAATTCATAAATACATCTGATGGCGCACGATCGATTGATAAGGAGGGGTGAAGATTTCTGGCGCTCTTTTTCAAAATTGTCTTCCTATCGCTTACGATGTCTTTTAAGAGATACTTTTTATTATAAAGACCTGCCAGACTAGCGCCATCAATAATTGTGCTATAGGGTTCTCATGATTTATTTACTTCCGTTTTTCACCGTTATGATTTGGGGTGGTAACTCAATTGTGAACAAGATGGCTGCGAGCGCCATTGAACCAAGTGCGATGAGTTTCTACCGTTGGTTTGTCGCAATGGTACTCCTAACGCCATTTTGCCTGCCTGCAATCATCAAACAACGACACATTATTCGACCTTACTTAGCTAAGTTGGCGTTTCTTGCGTTACTTGGTATGGTTCTCAACCAGTCACTTGGATACTATGCCGGTTTAACAACAACGGCCTCTAATATGGCCCTGATCACCTCTTTAGTTCCTTTGATCAGTGTGTTTTTAAGTGTCCCATTGCTCGGTAAATCTATATCAATGTTAAGTATCGTCGGTGGTGTCATTTCGCTCGGCGGCTTGTCATTTATGCTTGGTCACGGTGATATCACTTACTTTTTACATCAAGACTTAACGCAAGGTGACAGCTTAATGCTCGTTGCTGCCATGGTATACGCGGCTTATTGTGTTCTGCTAAAACGCTGGAAAATGCCATTCAGTAGTTTGACTCTGGTTTACATGCAGGGCTTCTTTTCTGTTTTGATGCTCACACCACTTTGGCTCTCTAGTGAGCAACTGTTACCAAGCCAAGACGCGCTACCATTAATCGCTTATGCTGGTATTGCTGCTTCCATTTTCGCGCCGCTGATGTGGGTCAAAGCGATTGATTCAATTGGTGCTGATTCAAGTGCTATGTTCATGAACCTAATGCCTGTGGTTTCCGTCATACTTGCTTCAACACTAATTGGTGAGAAAATTTACGCTTACCACATTATTGGTGGGTTGTTAGTCATCTCTGGCGTTATCTTGTCGCAAATAAAAGTAAGACAGAGAAAACCATTATCCAATTCTGAGATTGCCTCTACCGCCAATTAACATCTACACCCCAAGCCACAGAACTACGCTGTGGCTTGTCACTTCCAGCGTTCGAATAAAAGTTAATATTTTGTTTCATTCGCTATTCCCGAAAATTCATCTTGCTGCTAAATTGGGAAAACAATAACCCATCAAGGAAAGACAGATGAGCAGTGGTCAAAGAGACATTACCCTTCGCTTTTTAGCAGAACCCAGCGATGTAAATTTTGGCGGAAAAGTGCACGGCGGCGCCGTAATGAAATGGATCGACTTGGCAGCGTACGCCTGCTCTGCAGCGTGGAGTGGTAAATATTGCATTACCGCATATGCTGGCGGCATTCGGTTTGTTGCGCCGATTCATGTCGGCAACTTAGTCGAAGTTAGCGCGAAAGTCATTTATACCGGACGAAGCTCAATGCACATTGCGATTGACGTGCAAGCTAGTGATCCAAAGCAAATGAAAAACAGACTCACCACTCACTGTATCGTTATCATGGTTGCTGTAGATGAAAACGGAAAACCAACCGATGTACCGAAATGGATTCCAGAGTCAGATGAAGACAAAGCCTTAGAGCAATCCGCTATCCGTCTTATGAACATGCGTAAAGAGATTGGGGAAGAAATGGAAGCACACGTTAAATATCTCAAGTAACTGGCATCCGTTAAGAACGCTATTAAGTACCTCAACGTTACCCAGACCCAGAGTGTGGAGCAACATCATGGTTTTGCCATTTGTTTCACGCTCGCCCTTCTCTGTCATAAATCCTTCACCTAGCTTTGCTTAAATCCATCCATTATTTTAGAGTTGGATAGAGTTTGGATCTTGAGACTAAAAGAAACGACCTTAAGTGAAGAGACGTTGACCAATTTAAAAGCGGTCGAGTACCAGTGGGTGAGAACCATGTACGTCGAGGGGTATAACGAAACAGAAATTAATCATTACATTCAAACTTGCTTTGGCGGTGACGTTACCTTTGCTAATCTATTTCGTCGCGTCGCACTGCAGCAAGAAAGTTTGTACACGCTGCTTCAATACGTTGGATGCGCACCTTCCAGCCGAGAGTTTTAATCTCTTCCTTCCCTACCTCAATTTAGCTTTTTACTAAGCTCTAGTTATTTATGTGAAGTGCTACGCAGGGCATTATTCAAGCCCTGTGTAATCCATTGCAAAGCCGCTAATCTCTATCTACTTATTGCAAAATTGCCTTTAACAGGCATAAAAAAACCTGAGTCTAAACTCAGGTTATGGTTACAAAAACTGTTAGTAATTGAATCGTAAGGAACTAAGCTAACAGCCAGCTATGCGTAACGCCAATAAAAGCCAAGATATTACTGATCGGCGGCCAAACCAAAATTGTAATATCCGTGCTAAGTATAAGGGCGACCATGTGGTCGCCCTTTTCTAGTTATTCTTATCAATCTCAGACCACAAGAGATTATCCTTTTACACCGCCAGCGGTTAGACCACCAACCAACCAGCGCTGCGCAAGTAAGAATACGGCAGTGATTGGCACTGCTGAAAGTACAGCAGCTGCGGCAAAGTCACCCCACAAGTAGTTTTGTGGATATAGGTATTGCTGCATACCCACTGCAAGTGTGTACGAGTCTACATCAGAAAGCAGTAGTGACGCTACAGGAACTTCACCAATTACCATGATGAACGACAATATGAAGACTACCGCTAGGATTGGCACAGACAGTGGCAGCAATACCAAACGGAATGCTTGCCATGGTGTAGCGCCATCAAGAGCCGCTGCTTCTTCTAGAGACGAGTCAATACTTTCGAAGTAGCCTTTAATGGTCCAAACGTGCAGTGCGATACCGCCTAAGTAAGCGAAGATCAGACCGCCATGCGTGTTCAGACCAAGGAAAGGAATGTACTGACCCAGTTTGTCGAACAACGCGTACAGAGCAACCAGTGCCAACACCGCAGGGAACATCTGGAAGATCATCATCGCTTTAAGAATGGTGTTCTTACCTTTGAACTTCATACGAGCAAACGCGTAAGCCGATGTGGTTGATAGCGCCACGATTAGGATTGCAGAAATACCACCCACTTTTACCGAGTTCCACAACCATGTCATTACTGGGAATGGTGGCGGTGTAACTGTACCGTCTGGATTAGTCACCGAGAAACCTAATGCCAATTTCCAGTGATCAAGTGTTGGGTTGTCTGGGATCAGGCTACCCGTTGCAAAGTTACCTTCACGGAATGAAATCGCGATGATCATCAGTAAAGGGAAAATAATCAGTGCCAAGAATGCCCACATTGCAATATGAGTAGCCCAAACACGATACTTTAATGACTTACCTTGTACCATTGCCATTGTAATTTCTCCTTAGTCCTGAGCTACTTTAGTTACGCGTAGGTTGATAAGTGCCAATGCGCCAACCAATAGGAAGATAAGCGTTGCTACTGCACTTGCTAGACCGAAGTCTTGACCACCAGCACCTTCGAATGCGATTCGGTAGGTGTAACTTACTAGCAGGTCGGTGTAACCCGCAGGCTCTGATGTACCAATCATGTTTGGACCACCGCCAGTCAACAACTGGATAAGTACGAAGTTGTTGAAGTTAAATGCAAAACTCGCGATCAACAATGGTGTTAACGGCTTCAACATCATTGGTAGTGTGATACGTGTGAAGTTCGTGACAAAGTTCGCACCATCAATTGCTGATGCTTCATATAAATCGTCTGGAATCGCTTTTAGTAAGCCCATACACAAAATCATCATGTAAGGGAAACCAAGCCAAGTGTTCACAATTAAGATCATGGTTTTCGCCATGAACGGGTCAGAGAACCAAGCCGGGCTAATGCCGAATAAGCCTTCCAACAACATGTTGATCTCACCAAAGCTTTGGTTAAACAAACCTTTAAAGATCAAGATAGAAATAAACGCCGGAACTGCATAAGGCAGGATTAGCAACAAACGGTAAACTGAGCGACCTTTAAGTGCTTCCCACTGAACCACACTGGCAAGGACAAGACCAATAACAAGCGTAAACAATACGGTTAGCGCAGAGAAAACAATGGTCCAGATAAAGATACTGATAAACGGCTCTTTGATACCATCATCTTTCCAAACACGCTCAAAGTTGTGGGTACCAATGTTCACCACGAAACCTGGTGACACTGTGCTGCCAACAAATTGACCGTTTTCATCGACAGGCTGGTAGTAACCTACTTCCATATTTGGACGTAGCGTTTCTTCAGTCCGGTTGTTGTAAAGCGTTTCACCATCTTCTTGTAATGTGTACAAAGGCACAACTGCAGCAAATTTGCGCAGCCCACTCATACGGATATCATCACCGCTTGGCAAATGTAAATCGACACTGCTCAACGCACTGCGGTTCTTAACAATCGCCTTGATTGATTCTTTTTCACCCGTCACTTCTTCAATTGGTGAAAGATCAAACTCCGATGCTGAAAGGTTATCAAGCTGAAAAGTCGGGCTTGCAAGTAGCTCACCATCTTTTTCAACCACAAGTTGATGGCCTTGCTCCGTTTTATACAAAGTGAACGGGTAGCTATCACCACTTTGGTAAGTTCGGTCCAAAAGTACGTTCTGAGCGCGATCAAAAGAGAGTTGGTTCTTTGCGCTATAGTTGGTAAACGCCAAACCTATGGTGTACGCCAAAGGAAAAAGAATGAAAAGGATCATCCCTGCTATACCAGGGTAGATGTAACGGTGTGCGTACGTCTTTTTGCTACCAAAGATGAACAACGCTAAAGCGGTAAGAATGAGCGTAAGTAGTGCAAACGCAATCTCACCGCGAGAATACATAAGGATTGTTGCGTAGCCATTGATGATGCCGACTGTGCCTAAAAGTGACCATTTCATGAACACTTTTTTGCTGCTCGGAAGGCTGGCTTCTGGTGCTGTCATAGCATTTGTACCTTGAACTGACTGCATAGGGAACCTGCTAGCGAATATAGAATAAATATAGAAAAGTAAGGAGGAGTTGCCTCCTCCTTAAAAAGGTCTTACTTAATTATTTAGTCATTTGTTTTTCTGCATCTGCAAGAGCTGCATCGACAGTTTGACGACCGTCAACTACGTTGATGATTGCGTTCTTAGCCGCACCCCAGAATGCGTTCATTTGAGGGATATTTGGCATGATTTCGCCGTTCATCGCATTGTCCATTGTTGCTGCGATACGAGTATCTGAATCAAGCTCACGTTGGAACGAGTTAAGTGCTACCGCACCTAGAGGCTTATCGTTGTTAACCATACGTAGGCCATCGTTTGTTAGTAGGTAGTTCTCAATGAACTCAACTGCTAGGTCTTTGTTTGGAGACGCAGTGCTGATACCAGCCGTTAGAACACCAACGAATGGCTTAGAAGATTGACCTTGGAACTTAGGTAGCGTAGTCACGCCGTAGTTAACGCCAGACTTCTCAATGTTGCCCCAAGACCATGGACCGTTAATCGTCATCGCTGTTTTGCCTTGGTTGAACGCAGACTCAGACACGGAGTAATCCATATCCGCAGAGATTACGCCTTTATCAACTAAGCCTTTTACGAAGCTCATTGCGTCTTTAACGCCTTCTTTCGCGATACCAGCGTCTTTAACATCGTAACCTTCAGAAGTGTATTTGAACGCGTAGCCGCCATCAGCCGCCATTAGTGGCCAAGTGAAGTACGGTTCTTTTAGGTTCCACATGATTGCAGACTTGCCGTCTTTTTTAAGTTTTGCATCTAATGCTGCAACCTCTTCCCAAGACTTTGGTGGGTTTGGAACTAGGTCTTTGTTGTAGATTAGAGATAGAGACTCAACCGCAACTGGATAGCCGATCAATTTGCCGTCGTAACGTACTGCATCCCAAGCGAAATCAACGATACCTTCTTGAATATTCTTAGAAGGTTTAATTTCTGCTAGCAGGCCAGCTTCTGCGTAACCACCGAAACGGTCGTGAGCCCAGAATACGATATCAGGACCGTCGCCAGTCGCTGCAGTTTGAGGGAATTTGTCTTGAAGGCCATCTGGGTGAGCCACAGTCACTTTAATGCCTGTGTCTTCTTCAAATTTCTTACCAACTTCAGCAAGGCCGTTGTAGCCTTTATCACCGTTGATCCAGATAGTAAGTTGTCCTTCTTCGATGGCAGCATTAGCACCAAAAGAACCCAAAGCAACAAGAGTACCTAGTGCTACAGCGCTTAACTTTTTCATGTTCGTATCCTTTTTATATTTTTGATGTAGGGCTAGTCCATTGAGGTTCAGCCGTATTTCGACATATATCATCTGAAATAATCCAATATGTCTCATCCTCCTAATCCCTACGCCCTTACAATTATGACGTATTTTCGTGATCTAAATCGCCAAGGGTAAGAGACTCAAATCACAAAATGGATAGTTCCTGTGATCAGTTTCAACTTTAGGTGGTGCAATAATGTGATTTCCGACCAACTGCTTTCTTCCTCCTCCTTTTTTACTCCTCCCTTTCTACTCCCCCTACAATTATTTCTATTAGGAGGATGTCGCACTACGCACAATCTTAGAAACTGCAGTCATCCAAGAGTGGATGGTAAGAACCCTTTCCCAGCAGTGCCTACGTATTAGGAAAAAGATTTGCTGGTTTTGCATTGCCAGACGAGTGGAATGTCATTATTAGTGTTGTTTGTGGTAATTATTTCACGGGGGAGACAATACGAATAATGTGGGGGAGAGAAACTCGTACTTGGCTATGATGGGTAGCACTTCTATTCAGGACATTTTATTGAAGTGCTACCCTACTTTTCTTACCAACCGCAAGAACTTACCGATTCCTACTGTTACTGCTCGCTAGATAATTCATATAATGATGAGCGGTGAATAATAAAAAATTGATCGAGGACGAGCTACATGGCGAGTGTCACGTTAAAAAATGTTTGTAAAGCGTATGGCGACGTACTGATTTCTAAGAACGTAGACCTAACAATCAACGAAGGTGAATTTGTTGTTTTCGTAGGTCCATCAGGTTGTGGTAAATCTACCCTTTTACGTTGTATTGCCGGTCTTGAAGACATTACTTCAGGTGATTTGTATATTGGTGACCAGCGCATGAATGACGTCGAACCATCCAAACGTGGTGTTGGTATGGTATTCCAGTCTTACGCTCTTTACCCGCACCTTAACTTATATGACAACATGTCATTTGGCTTGAAACTAGCAAAAGCAGACAAAGCAGAAATCGACAAGCGTGTTGAACAAGCAGCAGAAATCCTACAACTAGGCCACTTGCTTGAGCGCCAACCAAAAGCACTTTCTGGTGGACAGCGTCAACGTGTGGCGATTGGCCGAACATTGGTATCGCAGCCAAATGTATTCCTTCTAGACGAGCCACTATCAAACTTGGATGCGGCACTGCGTGTAAACATGCGTGCACAAATTACTAAGCTACAACGCCAACTTGGTTGTACCATGATCTACGTAACGCACGATCAGGTAGAAGCGATGACAATGGCAGATAAAATCGTTGTACTAGACGGCGGTTATGTATCGCAAGTTGGTAAGCCGCTTGAGCTTTACCATTACCCACAAAACCGCTTTGTAGCTGGCTTTATCGGTTCTCCGAAAATGAACTTCATGAGCGTGTTCATTGATGAAGTAGAAGCAGAGCGCGTCAAAGTTCAACTATCTAACGGCGTATCTTTCTGGATTCCAGTGGATGGTACAACAGTTAACCGCGGCGACCGAATGTCTTTAGGCATTCGCCCTGAGCACCTATTATCCGCTTCTGAAGCTGATGCAAGTATTCACGGTGAAGTGATGATTGTTGAGAAGCTAGGTAACGAAACTCAAGTATACCTAAATCTAGAAGGCGCGGACGCCGACGTTATTTTCCGTCAGCCGGACACGCTTGCAGTCGACACTGGCGATAAAATCGAGATCGGTATTCCAGCTCATCGTTGTCACCTGTTCCACAGTGATGGTCGCGCATGCCGCCGCCTATACAAAGAAAACGGCGTAGAAGTCGAATAGTTCATTCGTCCTTACTCAAAAATCCCTCTCACTTGAGAGGGATTTTTTTATCTTAATAAATATCAGCAATTCGATACTAAATCATTAATCGTGAACGAATCAAATCACCCGTTTCTTCTACCCTCACATAAACCATTGTCTTTGTACTGATACTTCATTTTTAATACTTTTCCTCATCCCTCATAAGTAAGTACCAGCTTTTTCCTAACCCGCCAAACTTAGCCAAAGGGCTAAATATCATTCTTATTTCCACTTACCTCAACAACGCAAATTTTTACACTTATCAACGAAATTACACGTGACAAAAAACTCAGCAGCATTCCACAGAATGCTCTGTGCACTAACTACTAATAACGTTCACGACACGGCAATTGGGGAAGACACCCAAGGGCGGTAGCGTGTCAGAAGGGAAACTGAGTCATGAAACAAAAAGGACTTATCCGCTCTCATGAGATGGAGTTCGCTTTTTTATATCGCATCTCAGATCTTGCTGTCATCGTCTCTTTTATGCTGCTTTTAGTGTTCAAAGACATGAATACTGCGATGGGGAAAGATTACGTCATATTGGCTTTCGTTGGAGGCATCTCTTTTCTATTTATGGCAGAAAGCGGCAATCTGTATCGCTCTTGGCGAACCAGTTCGTTTAAAGAGCAGATGTTTATTGTCTGTGTTTCTTGGGCGGTGACTTCTGCACTTATCTTTATTGTGCTGTATTTTTCTGAAGTCCATACCTTATTTGATAACACAATTTTAGTGCTGTGGTTTGCGATTACGCCCGCTCTGCTCTTAGCATGGCGAGTAACATTCCGTACCGGATTAGCCTATTTGAGAAAGAAAGGATTCAACACTCGCACTGCGATCATCATCGGCCAAACTCCTCACGGCATTACCCTAGCTAACGAAATTCAAAACCACACAGAACACGGCGTGCTTTTTGATGGCTTTTACGACGAACGATCTTCCGACAGATTGCCAAATTCTGATTATCCTATTAAAGGAGCTGTTGACCACGCCCTTGAGCGAGCTAAAAAAGGGGAAGTAGATTACGTCTATATCGCGATGCCAATGCACGCAAAAGAGCGCATTGCGTCACTTCTTAACCAATTCTCAGATACCACCGCAAATACGTATCTGATTCCCGACTTCTTCACTTATAACCTTTTACATTCTCGTTGGGCGCAGATCGGCCAAGTTCAAACACTAAGTGTCTTTGATACACCTTTTGCTGGAATTTCTTCTTGGGTAAAACGGTTTGAAGACATCTTGTTTTCGAGCATTATTTTGGTCTTAATCGCCCCTATTCTATTCGTCATTGCGATTGTCATTAAGGCAACGTCTAAAGGCCCTGTCATCTTTAAACAACATCGGTACGGTCTTGATGGACGCAAGATTGAAGTCTGGAAGTTCCGTTCAATGACAACCATGGATCAAGGTTCCAACGTGAAACAGGCGACAAAGAACGATCCTCGTATTACGCCTTTTGGCGGATTTCTACGTCGCACCTCTTTGGACGAACTACCTCAATTTATCAATGTACTGCAAGGGACCATGTCTATTGTCGGCCCACGCCCTCATGCCGTGGCACACAATGAAGAATACCGTCAGATCGTGGATCGCTACATGCTACGTCACAAAGTAAAACCAGGCATTACTGGCTGGGCGCAGATTAATGGTTATCGCGGCGAAACCGACACCTTAGAAAAAATGGAAAAGAGAGTCGAGTTTGATTTGGATTACATCCACCATTGGTCGGTTTGGATGGACATCAAAATCATCTTTATGACCGTTTTCAAAGGCTTCACTGGTGCTAACGCTTACTAAGGTTGAGATTATGAAGAAACTGACAATGGCAATAGCATTGAGTCTGTTTTCTACTGACTTGCTCGCAGAACCGATGGCTTACCAAACCGAGTCTGGTATAGAGTTGATTCCCCTCGTAAAAACTTTCTACGAGGGAGATGACAACATCAATAAAGCGGAAAAATCCGGCAATGTAGAGTCAGTCAATATTTGGGGTATAGAACCAAGCTTACTAGCACGTATAGAACGGAATCGCTATCGCGCAGATATTTTATATAAGTTAAAAGCTGGCTTTTCATCTGACGATCGCAACGACTTCGACGACCACACTTTTCAGTTTTCCAACTTTTTCGAATTTAATCATCGTCATCGTTTAGTGGTTGATTACCGTTTTCGCGCCCAGCATGAAGTTCGAGGAGAAGATATTACCGAAGGTAATGGTAGCGCAATCGACGCACCAATAGAGTTCAACCGTAACGATGTAAAAACCAATTATGTCTTTGGATCTAACGGTGCCAAAGGCAGACTCGAATTCGGTTTAGGCTATAGTGATAAAACCTATCAAAACTATCGTGACGGCTTGCCTGGTCGCCCAAACGCTAAAACTAAATACAACGATTTTCGAGCTCCCAATGCACATTTGGAGTTCTATTTAAGAGCGACGCCAAGAACCTATTGGTTAGTCGGAACAAACCAAATCGTAACCGAGTATCAGCACCGAAATTCTGCGCAGCCATCGAAAGATAACAACACCAGTTTCTATTACACCGGTGCCGAATGGGAAGTCACAGGAAAAACCAAAGGCATCGCTCGACTCGGTTATCAAATCAAAGATTTTGACAGCGCTCAACGAGAGACATTTAAAGGCTTTAGTTGGGATATCGGCTTTGAATGGTTGCCTCAAGAACAAACTCTAGTCAGCGTGAAAACCACTCAAGCGGCGGTTAACCCCGATCAAGATGGCGATTACAACCTACAAACTCGTTACCGACTGAACCTGAAGCACGATTGGAATAGTTACCTTGCAACTCGCTTAGGTGCTGTTTATCAACAAGATGATTACACGGGAATCTCCAGAAACGACGATCGGTACACTCTATCTTTTGGTATCGATTATCAGATCAAACGTTGGATACAGCTGCAAGCCGATTGGCAATACCAAGATAAAAACTCTAGCCGATCGGATTATAGCTTCGAACAAAATATTTGGACTTTAAGCGCACAGTTTTCTCTGTAAAAAGGATTATTAATGAAGGCATTCATCAAATTCATGAGTGTAGCGTTGTTGCTATTTAGCACTTTGGTCAACGCTGACTCAAACGAGGAAGATTACTTACTCGATACTGGCGATACCATTTCCGTGCAGGTCTATGGTGAAGAAGATCTTACGATTAAAAATATTCTAATAACGTCAGATGGCTACTTTGATTACCCCTACCTTGGCCGAATTAAAGCAATCAAAAAAACACCAAAACAACTCAAGTACGAAATAGAAACGGGCTTAAAAGGCGATTATCTCATCAATCCAAAAGTGATGGTCACCATCAATAACTTTCGTCTGTTTTACGTTAATGGAGAAGTCAGGAAACCTGGTGGATTTGAGTACCGTCCAGGGTTAACCATAGAGAAGGCCATCGCTCTAGCAGGTGGCTTGACCGACAGAGCCTCACGCAAAGGCATTAACCTCACCAAGCATAAAACAGGTCAAACGATGGAGGGGGTCAGTATGCACCGCAACGTTGAACCTGGTGACATTGTATTTATTGACCAGAGCTTCTTTTAAGTGACAGGGAATCAAATGAACGGGACTCATCCAAATAATCTCCAGATGAACAAAGTAGAACTGATTCGTTTTGGCCATCACTTCAAAGCGATTAAAAAGAATTGGCTAAGCATCGCAGCATTCACGCTTCTGTTCTCATTAACTTGTACTTGGTATATCTACTCCAAAGCATCGATATACCAAGCTACAGCTACGCTACTCATCCAAGAGGAGCAAAAAAGCGCCCTTTCAATCGAGGAAGTATATGGCGTCGACACGACAAAAAAAGAGTACTTTCAAACGCAAATCGCCATTTTAAAATCGAATCATATTGCAGATAAGGTCATTAGAGAGCTGAACCTCACCCAATTACCTGAATTCACAAGCTCAGGGGGGTTAAATAAAAAAATCGACCAAATAAAGTCGATTCCTTTTGTTCAAGACCTACTGAATGTGGCACCAAGCCCAAAAGAAACCGCCCAGTTTTCAGAGTCCTATTATCAGGCACTTCAAGCTTTCAGAAGTAAACTCGATATTGAGCCAGTACGTAACACCCAATTAGTCAGAATTCGCTTTCGTTCTACCGATCCTAAGCTTGCGACGACAATCGCCAACGCGGTCGGCCAAGCCTACATTGACGCAAATTTTGAAGCCAAACTGGTCGTTACACAAAATGCGGCTACTTGGTTGACAAATAACTCTCAAAAATTGGAGGAGCGATTGCGTAACTCGGAGCAAGCGCTGCAAGAATTCTTGTTAAAAGAAGGGTTGATCGATATAAACGGTATTGATGAAATTTACGCAAATGAGCTAGAAGAACTCACTCGCAAGCTGAATATCGCTGTTAATAAGCGTATTGAAGCGCAGACGTTAATCCAACTGTTACGACGTAAATCTTCGCAAAGTTTAGACAGCTTGTTGTCAATTGATGAATTCGCTAATCAAGCGCAAATCCGCGATCTAAAATTGTCGGAAGCACAGGCAGCCAAAAATCTCTCTGAACTGGCACAGCGCTACGGACCTAAACATGATCGAATGATTCAGGCGAAAGCACAGCTTGCTGAAATTCAATCAAGAACCCAGCAACTCATCCGTGACATTTCCTTCAGTAAGCAACAAGACCTTCTTGCTGCAAAAGCGCAAGAGGACATGCTTCGAGCAGAACTCGATAACAAAAAGTCAGACTTCCAATCGTTAGGGTCACAAAAAGCGCGTTACGAACAGTTAAAACGCGAGGTTGAATCTAATAAGGCACTCTATGAAGCGTTCTTAAATCGTGAGAAAGAGACCAACGCCACCAGCGACTACAAGAATGTCACTGCTCGCTTTACTGATAAAGCCATCATTCCTCTATTCCCGGTGGCACCACAACGAATCAAACTGGTACTGATTGCCACCTTTTTTGGCTTTGCCATTGCTTGCGCTCTAGTCATCATCTTAGAAACGATGCGAGAAGTTATCCGAAGCACAGCCGATGTGCAGGAAAAACTTGGTGTTACGTGTTTAGGTGTGATTCCTATGGTCAAAAAACGCAATTTGCGTAAAAACGGCGTCAGTTATACCGCGTATTTAGATGATGAAGAAAAGCTATTTAGTGAAGCTTGCCGCTCCGTCAGAACCTCGCTTCTGCTCAGATTAACCAACACGAAGCAAAAGATATTGCCCTTTACCTCTGCTATTCCAGAAGAAGGAAAAACATCAACCAGTATCAATATGGCGGTGTCGTTTTCAAAAATGGAAAAGGTATTGATCATCGACTGCGATTTACGTCGACCTTCCATAGCAAAGCGATTCGGTATTGCTGAATCAAGCCCTGGCTTAACGCATATCCTGACTATGGATACGCCAATCAAAGATTGTGTTACACATATAAAAGAAGCCAACTTAGATGTATTATCGGCCGGCCTAATTCCGCCAAACCCACAGGAATTATTGGCTTCTGATCGCTTTAAAAAGTTGCTCGAACATTTTCAAAATAAGTATGACCGGATCATTATCGATACACCGCCCCTACTGTCAGTGAGTGACGCACTTATTCTTGGTCAGTATGCCAATGGTCTGATTACCGTCATTCGCTCAGAATCGACAAAATCATCACTGGTTAACCTTGCGTTATCTAAACAAATACAACACTCAGTTCCATCTCTTGGCGTCTTAATCACACAAGCCAAGGCCAAGGAAGGAGAGACGCTTTATGTCCAGAAATACGCCTACTAACGTAAACCTATCTTGGTACCAAACGTTGAAAAGCCAAGAACAGCCGGTATTGATCTATCAAATGGGCAAAGTAGGTTCGAGTGCATTAGAGCATTCCATTCCTGACTCGATTCACTTGCACGACCTTATGACCGTCGATGCGCAAAAACAAATATCCCCCGTTAGAGCGCAATTGCATAAGCCTCAGATCAATGCGTTAAAGCGACGACTAAAGCGTATAACGATGAGCCAAATGTTAAAGCGCAAGAAAAAAGTTCGAATTATCTCGCTGGTGCGTGAACCGATCGGACGAAATGTCTCAATGTTCTTTCAAGCACTTCCTTTTTGGATGGCGGACAAATATCTAAAGGATGACAGCGCAATACGTACCGAACGACCGCAATTACTCCAAGAAGCATTTGATAAGCACATGAATCATCAATATGCGCTGCAGTGGTTTGACAACGAGATCAAACAACTAACAGGGATTGATGTGTTTAACGAGTCTTTTAATCACGAAGTAGGCTATCAAACATACCATAACAATAACTTCTCACTGTTGGTGATTCGAAGTGACAAGCTAGCGAAGGCTAATTCTGCAGTTGAAGACTTTTTAGGTTACCCCGTGGATGTTGTTTATGAAAATCAATCAGACAACAAATGGTACTCGCCACTACTGAAAGAATTCAAAACGCAATTTCAACCTACACCCGAGTACGTTGAAGAAATGCTGAATTCTAAATTGACGAAGCACTTTTTCTCAAATGCAGAAATCACCGACCTTAAACAGCAATATCTGACCAATTAATCATGAAAACCAAGATTCTACATATTATTAATGATCTTTCTCAGAACGGCGGTGCTCAGAAGTTCTTAGTCGACCTTGTTTTAGAACATAAGCCTGAATACGAAATCAAAATTTTGGTCTTGTGTGATGAAAATGATTACTTACCAATGCTATCCGCCCAAGGGATAGAGTGTTTTAACTGGCGCACTTTGTCATTGAGTGAGAAATTCTCTTTGCTGCGTTGGCCGGATGTCGTTCACGGGCACCTCTACCCTTCCATTTACCTAGCGCTATTGGCGGTAGGTAAAAAACGAATCCAGACTGAGCACTGTTCTTATAACCGTCGACGTGACTATCCGCTGTTTAAGTTCATGGAATACGTCTTGTATTGGGGCCACGACTTGACGGTCAGTATTAGTGAAAAAGTACAAGATGAACTGGTGAAGTTCATGCCTCGCTACCAACATAAATATCACGTGGTGCACAATGGCGTTGATTTAAAAAGGTTTCCTATGATGCCGAAGTGCGCCAGCCACCTGATCGACAAACCAGTCATCAAGATTGGCATGGTGGGCCGACTTCACCAACATAAAGATCATGAAACGCTTATCCAAGCACTTATCCATTTACCAAGACGATACGAACTCCACCTTGCGGGAGATGGAGAAAAAAAATCGTCACTGCAAGCATTGGCAACAAAAATCAACGTCGCGCAACGTGTTCACTTTCATGGCGTAGTTTCAGACGTTCCAGCCTTTTTGAACGACATGGATATTTACGTGCAATCGTCGCACGTCGAAGGCTTTGGTTTGGCGGCGGTTGAGGCAATGGCAGCAGGCTTACCCGTACTATCGTCGGACGTACCTGGTTTGGATGACGTCACCGGACGTGCCGAATATTTATTTCAAGTTGGTAACGCCACTGAACTGAGCCAAAAAGTGCTCCAACTGTGTGAAAGTGTTGAGCGGTACGACGCTGCAAGTCAATACTCAGTCAATAGGGCCTCTCTCTACACCATCGATAAATTTCGTGAAGGTTACTATGGAATCTACCAGCAGCTTTGCGCCAACAAATAGTTCCGTGCCATCGAGCCATCGCGCCTCATTGCTTGCAGCATGCCTATTAGCATTGTTCTTTATTCCTATGAAGTTTCGTGCTGGAGGAATAGCGCTAGCCCCATCTGACATCGCAAGCCTTTTGTCCATTGGTTTTACTGCATTAGTGGTATTGGAAGGAAAAGCTGAAAAACTCATGCATCCCTGTATGGGGTTCCTCGTATTGTTCACTGGGTATGTGTTCATAAATGGTCTGCTAAATCGCGTCCCTTTAATGCCGCTAGTTATAGAAACTGTGCAATGGTTAGCGATTTTGTGCCTACTGAGCCTAATGTACGCCTATGGCGTGTTTGATGACGAACGGGTAATGGTTTATTTCACGTATCTGTTGTTTTTCATCTGTACGCTCGTTGCCTTATGGCACTTTGCTCAGGGCTATCAAAGCGGGTTTAAGTTACTCGGGGTAAGTAAATACGGGTTCGGTGTACTGTGCTCACTACTGTACCTTTATCGAGATAAAATTCGCGCTTTTCACCTTTTGATGCTCGTAGCTTTAGTATTACTGGTGTTGTCACAAGAAAGAAAAGCGCTACTTGGTTTTTGTCTGCTTTTCTTCTTTGACCAACTGCTCGTAAAAAACTTAATGAGAAAATCGCTCAGCGAAACGTACACGTGGGCGATTTTATTAGCCTTGAGCTTCATTGTGTTTACTGCCGTCACAACCACACTCTACGTTGGGTTTGAAACGCTAGCAGACACATTGGAAATAACCCAAGAAGACGTCTTATTTGCCAACCAAAGTGAAGCCCGCTGGGTATCGAATCTTCATAGAAAACTTTTACTTGCCAATGGGCTAGATATTTTACTTCAACACCCAGTGCTAGGTGTCGGCGCGAAAATGTTACCCAACTTTATGATCAGTTACTTTAATTATGATGAGCTGGCGATCTACACCCACAACTTTGTGTTAGATACCGCAATTGAATACGGATTGCTTGGTATCGGTCTGCTGTTTGGTGGTTATTTTCTTTTTATTCGCTTTTGCTTCCGTAGTCTTAATGAAAACAGAAAAAGCCTATTACTTGCGATATACGCCCTCATCATGGTGTTTTTCGTTGCGGTAAACACCACCATAATTTTAATACTCTTATTACCCGTCATGATCAGCATTAGCAACGACTCAAGGGCCATTGCTCATACTTTTCCGGTAAACCATCACCACGAATATGAATAATCAAGGATAGGATAGATGAAGTATTCAATCTCTCGACAATTTGAAAAGAACCGAGAACTCCAAGCTGATAATTTTGTTTTAGTTTACCAAATGGGCAAAGTTGGCTCCTCATCAATTGAGCACACGCTAGGGGAGAAAAATATCCCGAGCTATCACATCCACACCTTTGATGATCACGAAGAATTTCACATGTATCACAATAAAAAAGACGTGAGTAAATTCTTCGACTTCCGAAACCGCGCACTCTATCGCTTAGTGCTCAAGCAGCGAAAACGTATCTTACAAAAACGCGAGCAGATTAAAATCGTTACGCTGGTCCGCGATCCAATCGCAACTGTCTTTTCTCGTTTCTTTCAAGACCTCCATTTGCAATTTATCGAAGGCAAAAAGAATGATGCAATTCACCGAGATATGGAAGTCACGTATCAGCACCTCGAGCATTGCTTTGATAACTATATCAATCTCAACTATTTTGCGGACTGGTTCGACAACGAGTTAAAGCGTAATTTCAATATCGATGTGATGCGCCAAGAGCTGGACAACACTCAACCTTTCTTCACATTCCAGAACGATCAGGCCAACGTCATGCTAATCAAATGCGAACAGCTCAGTTCTCTTGATAAAGAAATCGGTGAGTTTCTTGAGTTGCAAGACTTCGTACTGAAAAACAGCAACGAAGCGAAAAACAAGTGGTACTCCAATATCCACCAACACTTTAAGAATCACTACGACTTCTCAAAACTGTTCTATATGTACGATCTTCCCTTGTATCGCCACGTTTATTCAGAGCAAGAGCGTGATGCTTTTAAACACAAATGGATGCAAACACCAGGGACAAAATCATCATGAAGAAAGTGCTCCATGTTACAGAAGCATTTGGAGGTGGCGTTCAAACCGCCCTCTATAGTTATGTTCACTCATCCAGAGACGAGCCTTATCAGCATTTCTTGCTAGCCAGAGCCCGAGAAAACGACTTGACCAATGAGAACAACCACCACATTTTCGTACAGACAAAGTGGGTAGAAGGCGGCTTGCTTCAATTTATTCGCGATGCAAACCACATGATTGCATCACTTGGTCCCGACGTCGTGCATTTGCACTCGAGTAAAGCAGGATTTCTCGGCCGATTTCTAAAGCTTGGCAAGGCACGCTTGGTTTACACACCGCACTGTTATGCCTTCGAACGTGAAGATATCTCAGAGCTTGCACGCCAGATCTATAAAGCACTAGAGAAAGTAAAACTGAGCAAAATTGATGTGGTTGCAGGCTGTAGCCAACGAGAGTGTGACCTAGCCATTAGCATTGGTGCGAAACGTGCCGAATTGCTCAACAACTACGTGTCTTATCAAAGTGAAGATCGTATAGAGCGAAACAAGCAAGAAGCGCTGAAGCTCGTTGTACTTGGTCGTGTCGCGCCCCAAAAAGATCCTCAGTTTCTTATCAACACATTGCAGTTCCTTAATCGGTATGCGCTTAACCGCCCGATAGAGATCACATGGATAGGTGGCGGTGACCACGTACTCGAACAGAAATTACGTACTGAAAATGTGGATGTAACGGGTATGCTGCCTCGCGATGAGGTAGTTGAAAAGCTCAAGGGTTCAGACCTTTATCTACACACTGCAGCATGGGAAGGGATGCCGTTAACCATTCTAGAAGCATCCAAGTTACATCTTCCTATGGTTATTCGGACCATCGGCGCAACCAAAGATCTCAACTACCCGTTTTTAGCGCTCACACCTGAAGAAATGGCCAAGCAGATCGCGCATTGTGTCAATCATTATGAAGAGATCGATTTTCGCCAATATACAGCACAATTAAACGATGCCTTCAGTGAAGAAAAGCAGCGCCTCGCACTCAATAATATTTACGGTTAAATGCCCCTATGTTTCACACTGTTCAACAAAAATTACTGTTGATGCCCAGCGGTAAAAAAAGCTTGTTATCTACTGGATTAAAAACCGCAATCACACGTGTGTTGAGTGCGCTATTTGCTTTTTTACTGACTCTGATTGTATCGAAGACCAGTGACGCTTCGACGGCCGGTCAATTTTTCTTTTTATTCAACCTAGTCTCGCTACTCGCCATCGTTTCTCAGCTAGGTTTTGATGTCTCGTTAGTTCGTTACAATGCGATCGCTTTTAATAACAAAGAGAAGCTTGAACAAAGCCAAAACTATAAAACCGCACTTTATCGAAGTATGGCATTTTGCTTGCTCGCCATAGGCGTTTTGTTGGCAGGGTTTAATCTGTTTCCAGAACAGCTAAACCAGACTCAATCACCAATGTATGCGATTACTTTATGCTTGCTTTGCATACCTTTCTTGGTGCTTGCGCAAACCAACAGTCGGGTGCTTCAAGCATGTAGAAAAGTCGTATCATCTCTGTTTGCGTTGCAGCTTGGGGTAAGCATGTTGATGGTCATTTTTGTCTTTGCCCTAGACTATATCGGTCAGCAAAATATCAACAATCTAATGACCGCACTGCTTTTAGCGAGCATAGGTGTCGCGGTCATATCTAGTGCCAATTGGCTTGGCTCAGATCAATATCAAACATCGGCTTTCGTACCAAACAAAAAAATGGTCTCTTCTGCCAAGCAAGTCTGGGTTGGCAGTATCTTCACGAATGTTCTTCAATGGGGAAGCCTTGTTATTGCGGGCTTTTTTATCTCAACAGCGGAAATCGGTTTGTTAGCCGCAGCCCAACGCACATCACTACTGATTGGCTTTGTGCTGATTACCATTAACTTTGTGGTCGCCCCGATGTTTGCCTCTCTCTACAAAGAGCGTCAAATGCTCAAACTGCAGAACCTGAGCCGCTTGGCGTGCCGAGCCAATGTTGGTTTAGCGATTGTACCCGTAATTATTTGCACCCTCTTCCCCGAGTTTGTAATGCAGTTTTTTGGTGAGGAGTTTCTCGCCGCGGCGCCACTATTAGTCGTCCTTTCTCTGGGGCAGTTAGTCAATGTTGCGACTGGTTCAGTAGGGTTTTTATTATTAATGAGCGGTCATGAGAGAACCATGAAATACATTACAATTTCCTCCGGTACGGTGTCTATCTGCCTACTTGTTACGCTTTGCCAAATGTTTGGGGTGATTGGTGCAGCGTGGGCAATGGCAATTGGCATGGCTATCCAGAATTTAGCTGCACTGTACTTTGTAAAACGTTACTTAGGCTTCTTTCCAATAGGTTAATTATGGCTTTAATACTGGCACGCACGAGTTTTGTTTTAGTCCTGATGCTAACCGCTTCACTCTCTTTGTGGAAAAGCTCTGACCTACACCATACTGCTTACCTGCAAATGGAAACCTACTTAGGCGGATCGAGTACGCTTCACTTTACTTTCAGTTTATTGATCGGCTTTTTATCGGTTTTCACGTTCCCTTCTCTGGTGAGCTCGAATAAAACCGACATTTTTGGGATTCGTCTTTTGCTACTGCTGTTGGCTATCGTTTCAATGGAAGAAATAAGCCAACTTTTTATTCCAAATCGATCATTTAGTTTTGATGATCTCAGCACCAACTGGATAGGCGTTATCTCAGGTTACTTTAGTGCCAAGTTAATTCGTTTCATCCGCGCTCGATCGTTCTAGTAAGACAGGAATCTCTGGGGTATTTGGGTATATAATTACGCCAAACAACCAGACTAACGAGTACATCATGCCATCTCATCCAACCAAGATTACTTTTTTTGAATTCTTAACCCCGTTGATCACGTCAGGCAAAAAGACGATAACGATTCGAGATGAATCAGAAAGCCATTACGTTCCCAATACAGAAGTCGAAGTTTTTACCTTAGAAACGGATCGTAAAGTCTGCGATATCAAGATACGTTCTGTAGAACCACTTCACTTTGAAGATATTAATGAGTTTCATGCAGAACAAGAAGCCATCGAACTACCAAAACTCAAGCAGTTAATTCGAGAAATCTACCCAAATACCGACACGCTCTTTGTTATTGAGTATGAGCTGATTAAATAACCCACAACAAATACTAGACGACTGGTCTAATTCATTCTATAGTACACTTCATGAACGCAAAGACGAATGACACACGCCAACATATTCTCGACGTCGGATACGAGTTGATCGTAAACCGAGGGTTCACGAGTGTTGGTCTTTCAGAGCTATTAAAAAAGGCCGCAGTGCCAAAAGGCTCGTTTTATCATTACTTCAAATCCAAAGAACAATTTGGTGAAGCGATGATTCAAGACTATTTTACTAAGTATTTTGAGCGTTTAAACGCACGCTTTACCAATACTGAACTGAGTGGCTACCAACGCCTAATGAGCTATTTCGAAGAAATGGTCAAAGTAGAAGACGACGTGTGTAATGCGAACAAATGTTTATTGGTCAAGTTAAGTGCAGAAGTCTCCGATCTCTCTGAGTCAATGCGCTTGGCATTACGCCAAGGAGCAGACAAAACCATTCAAGCGATAGCGGATTGCATAGACATCGGCATTCAAGATGGCTCAATCCCCAATGGTGACAGTGCGTTATTAGCAAGGCAGATATACTACCTTTGGAATGGCGCTAGCTTGCTGAACAAACTTTATCAAGATCAGGCAGCATTGACGCAAAGTCTGACCTATACTCAACACTTACTGCAGAATACGCGCACTTGTCCATAACAGGCGGCGTGGAAGCAGAATGAACACCCTACACACGTTTCACTGTCAGAAAAAGCGTCAGTGTTAACACAGTAAACCTTCCCGCTTTAAATAAGCGGGATATTTTGAAATAAATACTAGACGACCGGTCTAATCAACAAGTGAGATAGATATGACTAACGCAACAAATCGCAGAATCGTACTCGCGTCACGTCCCCATGGTGCACCGACACAAGAAAACTTTCGTTTAGAAGAGGTAACGAAACCGACTCCGAAAGAGGGTGAAATGCTATTGAGAACGGTTTATTTATCTCTAGATCCATACATGCGTGGTCGCATGAGTGATGCCGAATCATACGCTGACCCTGTTGCAATTGATGACGTAATGGTCGGTGGTACAGTTTGTCAGGTAGAAACATCAAACCACCCAGATTACGAAGCGGGTGAATGGGTTCTTGCCTACACTGTTGGCTGGCAAGACTACGCTATCTCAACTGGTGAGATGGTCATTAAACTTGGTAAAGAACCGCAAAACCCTTCTTACGCGTTAGGCGTTGCAGGTATGCCAGGATTTACCGCGTACATGGGTTTACTCGACATTGGTCAGCCAAAACCAGGGGAAACCATCGTGGTAGCAGCTGCTACGGGGCCTGTAGGCGCAACAGTTGGTCAAATTGGTAAAATCAAAGGTTGCCGAGTTGTTGGTATAGCAGGCGGAGAAGAAAAATGCCGTTACGCTAAAGAGGTGCTTGGTTTCGATGAGTGTATTGATCACAAAGCTGAAGACTTTGCAGAACAACTGAAAAATGCCTGTGACAAAGGTATCGATGTTTACTTCGAAAACGTAGGTGGCAAAGTATTCGAGGCTGTAATGCCACTTCTGAATACAAATGCGCGTATCCCACTTTGTGGTTTGATTTCTCAGTACAACGCGACAGAGCAGCCTGAAGGTACCGACCACCTTCCATTACTAATGGGTAAGCTCCTGACCAAACGAATCAAGGTGCAAGGCTTCATCATTTTTGATGATTACGGACATCGTTACGGTGAATTTGCGCAAGATATTAATCAATGGTTGGCAGAAGGAAAGATCCAATACCGCGAACATCTAGTACAAGGACTGGATAATGCGCCAGAAGCATTCATCGGTCTGTTGGAAGGTAAGAATTTCGGCAAGCTTGTAGTACAGATTAACGACCCATTATAAAAAGGGATATGTAAATGATTAAACTTCACCACCTCAATCAGTCTCGTTCAAAGCGCATCATTTGGTTACTTGAAGAGCTAGATGTAAATTACGAAATTGTACCCTATGTCCGTGATTCCGTGACCTTCATGGCACCGCCAGAACTAAAAAGTGTTCACCCATTAGGAAAGTCACCTGTTCTTGAAGATAACGGCGAGATTATCATTGAGTCAGGTGCAATGACCGAATATTTGATTGAGAAATACAGTGACGGAGCCTTTGCTCCTGAGCGTGGTACAAAAGCACACACAGAATATTTGCAATGGATGCACTTTGCAGAAAGCTCTGCAATTTTACCTATGTTGCTAAAAATCTTCGTAAGCAAAGAGCCAAATGAAACTCAGTTTTTATCAGGCTATGCCGACAAGGAAGCAATGAATGTACTAGGCTACTTCGAGCAATCCTTAGAAGGCAAAACTTACCTAGTAGAAGAGCGTCTGACTGGCGCTGACATCATGATGTCTTTCATTGTCGAATTGGTTCAAAAGTTTGGTTTAGTTAATCACTTCCCTAATATTGAACGTTATGGGAAACAGCTCGCGACACACCCAGCATTTGCAAAAGCTGAACAACTTGAAGTGAAGTACTCTTAATTACTTCCCCCCTTTCGCCCCTTTGATCACACGTAAAACTTCATTTAAGGGGCGATATTACTAGCATCGCAGACACGCTAACTGGATAGCGCTCCCCCCCAGTCAATCGCTTTCGAGAACGCCGATTGTTATGTCAATCAAGCTAATGTAGTAAATTTCTGATTCTAATATAGTTTCGACCATAGTCACCATCTATTGAATTGATAAGCAATATCAGTTTTCTCCCCCAGCTTTTCCGTAATAACCTCCTCTACAGTTTCTAAGGTATTGAACCCTGGAGGGGGAAGAAAAATGACAAACAAGAAATTGACTACAGCAGCAGGTTGCCCTGTCGCACATAACCAAAACGTTATGACTGCAGGTCCTCGTGGCCCTCAACTATTACAAGACGTTTGGTTCCTTGAAAAATTGGCACACTTTGACCGCGAAGTGATCCCAGAGCGTCGTATGCACGCAAAAGGTTCTGGTGCTTACGGTACGTTCACAGTAACGCACGACATCACAAAATACACTCGCGCTAAGATCTTCTCTGACATCGGCAAAAAAACAGAACTATTCGCTCGCTTCACTACCGTAGCTGGTGAGCGCGGTGCTGCAGACGCAGAACGCGACATCCGTGGTTTCGCACTTAAATTCTACACTGAAGAAGGTAACTGGGACTTGGTTGGTAACAACACACCAGTATTCTTCCTACGTGACCCACTAAAATTCCCAGACCTAAACCACGCAGTAAAACGCGACCCTCGCACTAACATGCGTAGCTCTACCAACAACTGGGATTTCTGGACATCACTACCAGAAGCATTCCACCAAGTGACTATCGTAATGAGTGACCGTGGTATCCCAGCTTCTTACCGTCATATGCATGGTTTTGGTAGCCACACATTCAGCTTCATCAACGCAGAAAACGAACGTTACTGGGTGAAATTCCACTTCAAAACTCAACAAGGCATCAAGAACCTGACTGACCAAGAAGCAGAAGCCATCGTAGGTAAAGACCGCGAAAGCCATCACCGTGACCTTTACGAAGCGATTGAGCGTCAAGACTTCCCTAAATGGAAGATGTACGTACAGATCATGCCTGAGTTAGAAGCGGATGAAGTCAACTTCAACCCATTCGACCTAACACGTGTATGGTCTCAAAAAGACTACCCACTGATCCCAGTTGGTGAGTTCGAACTGAACCGTAACCCAGAAAACTTCTACGCAGAAGTTGAGCAATCAGCGTTTAACCCAGCAGCAGTTGTACCTGGTATCGGCTTCTCTCCAGATAAGATGCTACAAGGTCGTCTGTTCGCTTACGGCGATGCTCAGCGTTACCGTCTAGGTGTGAACCATCATCAAATCCCAGTGAACGCACCTCGTTGCCCTGTTCACAGCTACCACCGTGATGGCGCAATGCGCGTTGATGGCAACTTTGGTTCAACACTGGGTTACGAGCCAAACTACAAACAAGAATGGGCAGAGCAACCAGATTACTCTGAGCCACCTCTACGCATCAATGGCAACGCTGATCACTACGATCATCGTGTAGACGAAGACTACTTCAGCCAAGCGGGTGACCTATTCCGTCTGATGAGCGAAGAGCAACGTCAAACTCTGTTCGATAACACAGCTCGCGCAATGGACGGTGTGCCAGAGTTCATCCAACAGCGCCACGTTCAACACGCATACCAAGCGGACGAAGCGTACGGCAAAGGTCTTGAAATTGCACTAGGCTTAAACAAGTAAGCGAACGCTGCAATCATTACACTGCGTGATTTAAAGACGAAAAAAGGAGGTGCTCTACAGCACCTCCTGATTTCAAATCACTAATCCTTAATCACAAGTCACAAACCATGCTCAAGGAGATTCATTATGATTAACTTAGATTTCTTTAAGCTCTTTGATACCAAAGAACTGTTTATCTATTACTGATTCATCAACTACTGATTTTTAGCTACCGCTTTGATCAGTACTGATGTATCCATGCGACCTAAACCATCACGTTGAAGGTCTGCGTATTGCTCATCCACTTTCTTAGTCAGTGGAAGTTCTAGACCCACTCGCTCAGCTTCTTGCAGACAGAAACCTAAGTCTTTGCGCATCCAATCAATAGCGAAGCCAAAATCGAACTTGTCTTCAGCCATCGTATTTGCGCGGTTTTCCATCTGCCAAGAACCTGCAGCGCCATGCTTAAGCGTTTCTACAACTTGAGCGATGTCCAAGCCTGATTTTTGTGCCAGCAACAAAGCTTCACTCAGACCTTGTAAAACGCCTCCAATACAGATTTGGTTTACCATCTTACAGCGTTGACCCTGACCGTTTTCACCCAGTAGCGTCATCTGCTTCGCGTACACATCCATCGCCGGAGACACACGGTCAAAAATGCTTTGTTCACCACCACACATGATGGTTAGAACACCATTTTCTGCGCCTGCTTGACCACCAGAAACTGGCGCATCAATGAAGTGATTACCATACTTAGCACACGCTTCAGCCAGCTCAACCGCTAGGTCTGCAGAAGTGGTCGTGTGATCGACTAGCACTGCGTCCGCTTTCAAGCCGACCAGAATGCCCTCTTCACCGTAAACAACGCTACGAACGTCATCATCATTACCCACACAGGTAAAAACGATGTCACAGCCTTCTGCCGCTTCACGTGGTGTTTCACAAGCTACGCCTTGGTATTCTTCAGCCCATTTGTCGGCTTTCGCTTTTGTGCGGTTGTATACTTTGGTTTCAAAGCCCGCTTTACTTAGGTAACCAGCCATTGGGTATCCCATCACACCCAGACCAATAAATGCTACTCGTTGTTTTTCCATTGCACGCTTCCCTTAGTTCACCTGACTGAAATGTTTCGTAACATGCTACTAAAGAATTGAAATCATTACTCGTGATTTCTCTTTCCTCGGTCTCGATGATCCTGCATTGCAGTCCGTTTATTGCGCCTTCTACACCCCTTTACTTGACGATTAGCTTAACAGTCAAAGCACTTACAAAGGTTCACTACTGCTTAGCGTGGAACATCGCTTGCCCACTCTTGTCTTTATTCGACCAGAAATTGATGTTGAACTGAGCATCATCGCTCATCTCAATACGGTGCCAGTACTGCGGTGGGCTGGTAGCAAACTGGCCTGCATTAATCACCACCACTACTTCTGCTTCTGTTGCGTGTTCATCAGCAAAGCCGTAGTAGGTCACTTGCCCTTCCATGACGCACAGCTGTCCAAACACTCCCTCAGCGGTATTGTGATGAGTCAGCAGCGCTGCTGGCACATTGTCTTTAGTGAAGAAAGGCGTTGAACGTTGAACAGTCCAGTCTTTGGGAATTCGTAGATGCGACATAATGATACCCTCTCTAATTACAATTCTTTTCGTTTAAATCGGTTAAGCCTGCGCGGCTTGAGACAACTCTCGAAGTAATGGAAATGCTTGCGTAACTTGCTCTCCCGTCACGACGAAGCCCATAAGTCGGCTATTTTCATCTTCTGCCTTAGCGGCAATGCCTGTTTGAGAAATCTGCACGATCCAGTTCGTCACCGAACTAAAATCGCCTGCCAATTGAATTGGGTAGCTCGGCGTTTTCACCTTTACCATCATAGGCGGTAGTTTCAGCTCTGCTTCTTGCCCTAGTAGCTGTTTGCCCAAAGCATTGGCACTTAGCACGATCGGTTGGAGGTACGGCATCATTCGACCTTGGATCTCAGCACAATCGCCTAATGCAAATACATTAGCTACTGATGTCTGTAATCGAGCATCCACCTCGATGCCTTTGTTCACGCTCACCCCACAAGCCTTCGCTAACCAAGTGTTAGCACGTAAACCCGCCGCTGAAATCACTACATCGGCTTCGATTGCTTTACCTTTGCTCAAGCTTGCCACCAGCGAATCATCTGAGTGATTGATCGCAACTACCCCAGTCTCCAAGGCAAGTTGAATACCTTGCTGCTTAAGTTGGTTTTCGAGCGGCAATGCGATGAATTCAGGAATCAAGTTAGCGAGCAAACGGGAATTTGGCTCAACCACCGTAACCGCTTTACCACTGGTTGCGAGATCCATGGCGATCTCGACGCCGATCAAACCACCACCCATTACTAGAATTCGTTCCGCACGGCTGATTTGCTCTTCCGCTAATTGATATTCTTGTAGCGAGTTCAGCGTTATCACCTCAGGTGCTGCATCGCCAGATATTGGCGGCACAAAAGCTTTCGCGCCTGTCGCAAACACCAGTTTGGAGTAAGGATAGGTTTGGCCGTTGGCGACCACTTGCTGAGCTTGCACGTCGACATGCTCAATCATGGTATGGGCGAGCAGTTCGATGTTGTGTTCCTGTGCGAACGCCTCACCACTTTTAACTACCAAGTCTTGGGCGGTTTGCTTGTTGCTGAATACATGACTCAAATCAGGCTTGTTGTATTCCGCGCCATCATCAGCAGTAAACACTTGCAGCGGAATATGTGCGTCCATTCGACGCACTGTTTTCACCAATTGGTAAGCCGCAAAGCCGCTACCAATAATCACAATAGGTGCTTGCATATTCGCCCCCTTACCCGTTGTATTCGACAAAGACGTCTTTACCCAAGTGACATTCTGGGCACAAGAAGTAATCTGGCACTTCAGACCATGCCGTACCCGGTTCAACGCCTTGATTAGGCTCGCCTTTAGCTGGGTCGTATACCCAATTACAAACGGTGCAAACCATGCATTGGCAATCTGCAGGATGCGCCTCGGCACTAGGGTTGCTAGGAGCAGCATCTACTACCGCTTGTGTTGCTACTTGTGCAGCGGGTTGTGATTGAACTTGTGGTGCAGACGCAGCAATCGCCGGAGCAAGAACAGGACTAGTCAGGTCATGCTTTGCCCACAATTTCGCGATGTTCTGACCATGTTCGCGACATTCACGCATCGCTTTACCATCTGGTCGCCATTTTGTTTTCAAGCTCACTGCGGTTTCAAAGCCTGCGTCAGTCAATCGAGCATGGATACGATCCACCGCACCACCGTTCCAACCGTAGCTACCGAACGCAGCGGCTTTCTTCGCCTTAAAGCGCAGACCGGTAATTTCTTCTAGCATGCCTGCGATCTTCGGCATCATGACGTTATTCATGGTAGAAGAACCAACCAAGATGCCTTTTGAGCGGAATACGTTGGCGAGAATTTCATTCTTATCATGCTTAGAGACATTAAAGACTTTGACCGCCACGCCAGGGTCGACATCGTGAATGCCTTGCGCAATGGCATCGGCCATCATTCGAGTGTTGTTTGACATTGAATCGTAGAAAATCGTAATGCGATCTTCTTGATAATTGTCTGCCCATGCTAAGTATTGCTCGATGATTTGAACCGGATTATCGCGCCATACAATACCGTGTGACGTGGCGATCATGTCGACAGGCAAATTGAAGCTCAGCACTTCTTTGATTTTAGCGGTTACCAAGCTGCTGAATGGCGTTAAGATGTTTGAGTAGTAACGCAAACACTGTTCCATCAACTCATTTTGATCCACTTCATCATTGAATAAGCGTTCATCGCAGTAGTGCTGACCAAATGCGTCGTTACTGAATAACACTGCATCGCCCGTTAGGTAAGTCATCATACTGTCCGGCCAATGCAGCATCGGCGCTTCCACGAAGACCAATTGCTTACCGTTACCAATATCAATGCTATCGCCCGTTTTTACGGTTTTGAAGTTCCACTCAGGATGGTGATGATGACCCACAATCGAATCAATCGCCGCTTCTGTACAGTAAATTGGCGTGTTCGGAATCTTCTCCATCAATGCCGACAATGCGCCTGAGTGATCTTCTTCAGCATGGTTTACTACGATAAAGTCGATAGACTTAAGGTCGATTTCCATTTCTAAATTTTGGATGAATTGTTGACTGAATCGATGATCGACCGTATCAACCAATACGGTTTTCTCTTCACGAATTAGATAACTGTTGTAGCTGGTACCTTTTGTCATTTTGTATTCTGTACCGTGGAAGTCTTGAACTTCCCAATCGCGTTGACCTACCCAGTGAATGTTGTTTTTTACGTGAATTGTCATAATTACTACCTTGAATGACGGGATAAACAAAAATAATTTCTTCTTGTATTGCACTGGGCGTGCCAACTTTTAATTACTATATATTTCAAAACCTTAATTAAAAATCAACTTTAACAAGTGTCATTTAGACACAGTTGAAAATTGTCATTAAGACACTACAATAGTCATATTGACACAACTGGTATTGGCTATGACTTCTTTAATCGCACAATGGCTACACATCACGCAAGACCTTAACTCGGCGCTCACTCAACAGGCTCGCTTCGATACGTTATTAACCACGATTCGAGATGTATTGAAGTGTGACTCTTCTGCCCTTCTTTTGTATGAAGACCAGCACTTTAAACCTTTAGCGATCAATGGATTGGCGAAAGAAGTGCTTGGACGCCGTTTTTCCATTGAGCAGCACCCAAGATTAGAAGCCATTGCCCGAGCAGGCGATATCGTGCGCTTTCCCTCCGACAGCGACTTACCTGATCCATACGATGGCTTGATTCCAAACCACGATGACAAACTGCATGTCCATTCCTGCATTGGTTTACCTCTGCTGATCGACGATCAACTGATTGGTGCCATTACGATTGACGCCTTCGACCCCAATCAATTTGATGGGCTACGCAACCAAGAGTTACGTTTTGTCAGCGCGTTGGCAGCAGGTGGCCTACACACTGCACTCCTACTAGAACAACTAGAGACACAAGCGAGCCTGCCACGTGACTCTTACGCTGAGAAACGCACCTTGAGCAACGAAATCATTGGCAACTCTCAGGGAATGAAGAATCTTCAAGAGCAGATTGATGCAGTCGCCGATACGGAATTGTCCGTGCTGGTCATGGGCGAAACGGGCGTAGGTAAAGAGTTGGTTGCCAGCGCTATTCACCATCGTTCTAGCCGCTCGAACAATACCTTGGTTTACCTCAACTGTGCAGCGCTGCCCGAATCGGTCGCGGAAAGCGAGTTGTTCGGACATATCAAAGGCGCATTTACGGGCGCAATCAGCAATCGTAAAGGTAAGTTCGAACAAGCCGATGGCGGCACACTATTTTTGGATGAAGTCGGCGAACTGTCGTTAGAGCTGCAAGCCAAGTTACTTCGAGCTCTACAATATGGAGACATTCAACGTGTGGGTGATGACCGCCATATTCGAGTCAACACACGCATCGTCGCCGCCACAAACCGTATATTGCATGAAGAAGTGACTGCTGGTCGCTTCCGAGCCGACTTGTATCATCGTTTAAGTGTCTTCCCGCTTCATGTTCCACCTCTTCGTGAACGTGAAGACGATGTGGTATTACTCGCAGGCTTTTTTGCCGAACGCTTAAGAAGCAAATTGGGATTGAACAGCATTCGTTTGTCCCCCACTTTAGTGCAAGCACTCAAAGACTATTCATGGCCAGGCAACGTGCGAGAGCTTGAGCATGTAATTAAACGTGCCGGTGTTTTGGCAAAAGCACGTACTCACGCCATGGACATTGAGTTGGTTGAGCAAGATTTTGATATTCGAACGCCGAATCAGAACATCAAGAACGTTGAAGAAACGGAGCAAAACTCTCGGCTTGAGCTACCAGAAGGTGGATTAAAGCCTGCCACAGACGCCTTCCAAAAAGCGATGATTGTTCGAGCACTGGAAGAAAACCAAGGCAACTGGGCAGCAACGGCACGTCAGCTTGAATTAGATAACGGTAATTTACACCGGTTAGCAAAACGCCTAGGGATAAAATAGACACTAACGAATATCACCTAATATGGCATATTCATCGCCAAATAATGTGCCTGATGCCCAACCGCGCACTCAGCCCACCATAAGTAGTGAGCTGAGTGCTCAGATAGAATAGCCACCTAAGTTTGACGGTATTTTCTTCTAAATTTTATTGTCTTGAACCACCTCACAGATTTAATAACCCTTAACAATAAACACAATAATAGTTAAGGTATTTTTATGAGCTAGATCTAATAAAATTAAATATATAGTATTTATTTTAAGAATTTAAACTTTCAAAGTTCATCATAATAAATACAACCTCTATATATACACTTTACCTTCAAAAAACATCAAAATATAATCCCTTCGATAAAAACACTTAAATGAATTTAACTGTATAAAAGTGAGGAGAATAAAATATGGGATATGGGGCGACAGTATATTCATTAGATACTGAAAAGGTTTTTAACGTACTAAAGAATGAGCGTAATCCAGAGCTAGAAAAAGCCATCATGGAAAGGTGTCAAGACTCCTTTAAAGTGATTAATGAAATGCTGGAAAGTAGTGGCGAAAGCATCCGAGCTGAAGAGCTTCTTATGCAAATGTTGTCTGAAGAGATAAAATACAGTCACTTAGGTTACGCCTATGCTTACTTGCTTGAAGCTATATGTAAGATAACTGGTTATTACTTATCCAATAACTCTTGGTATCCTTGCGATGTAAACGATTTCTGCGATATTCCATTCACTAATACCGATTATCCTATAAAATTCCCATTCCCTGACGATTTCCCTGTTGTTTTTATGATAAAAAATCAAGATATTCACCAAGATAACGTTGACTTCGGAGGCTTATCAGAGCAACAAATATCTGAAGTCAAGAGCTGGTACACTCATGCAGTCGTAAACAATCGTGACTTGGTATTATTTTATTATTAATTTCAACTATTAATAAATTATCCAATAGTTAAAATAACAATAGAATATTAATAAAACTCTAGCTTATATTAAGATAGAGTTTTATCTATTTAACTGAAATTTTTCTAATTTTAAAAACATTATATTTCACACCTAGTTTATAGACTCTGTGTATAGTGTGTTCAGAGGCAATGTGAACTCATAGGATCAAAATCAAGTTCTAATTTTTAGAAGAAAAACCGATCTGCTTGTGTCAAAATGCGCCATCCCAACCAAAAAGTCTTAATGTAATGAACTACCAAGCTGCTATTTTTGATATGGATGGTTTGCTCCTTGATACTGAGCGCGTCTGTATGCATATTTTCCAAGAAGCATGTGAAGCCCAGAACCTACCCTTCTATAAAGATGTTTATCTTTCAATCATTGGTCGCAATGCAGCGGGCATTGAAGTGATTTTTCGTAAAGCTTATGGGGATGATCTTGACCGCTTACACCAAGAGTGGCGCGACCGTTACGACGCTGTGGTTAAGCACCAAGCGATACCAGTAAAAGAAGGGGTGATTGAGCTGCTTGAGTGGTTGAAAAGCCAAGGGTTGCCAATTGCAGTCGCCACTTCTACAGCAAAAGAAGTGGCACAGAAGAAGTTGGAATTAGTGGGCCTAAGCAAGTATTTCGACAACTTAACGACGGGCTGTGAAGTGTCACACGGCAAACCTGATCCAGAGATCTACCTGCTTGCAGCAAGTCGTCTAAGCGTAGATCCAACCAAATGTCTCGCCTTTGAAGATTCAAATAATGGCGTGCGTGCTGCGGTAGCAGCGAACATGATCACTTATCAAATTCCTGATTTGGTTGAGCCTTGTGACGAAATAAAGCAATTAGGCCATACTGTCGCACCTTCACTGCATGATGTGCTGCACACGTTAAAACAAACTCGCTAGGTTTACTTGTCATCTGTTCTCTAGAAGCTCAGCAATCTAGCTGAGCTTCTTTCTCGAAACCTCTCCAATACCTTAAAACCAAACGATTCTGCCACCCGTTTAGCGAGATTAATTTCACCTTAACTCTGGCTAATCACGACTTTTGATTTAACTCACGCAATCGCATGAAATAAGGCATTTGAGTGATCAAATAGCGGAACTGACCAGTACAAGCTTGCAACAAAACGTCAATATACCGATTGAAGCACGTTTTTGGAGTAAAAATTGGCTGATAATGAGAACTATTGGATAAGATCAATCCAAGTCAGCCTAAAATACAAAATGGAGAGTGTTATATGTCTTTACGTTTATTAGCAACAACCTTCGCATTAGTAGGAATGAGCTTTGGTGCCCAAGCCAGTGCCGAGTGTGAAGTGTCATTAGATGCTAACGATATGATGCAGTTTTCTACTAAAACATTGAGCGTACCAGCCACTTGTAAAGAGGTAAAACTAACGCTGAATCACACAGGTAAGATGCCAGCGCAATCGATGGGTCACAACGTGGTCATCTCTGACACAGCCAACCTACAAGCAGTCGGTACTGATGGCATGGCAGCTGGAGCAGAAAATAACTACGTAAAACCAAATGATGATCGCGTCTACGCTCACACAAAAGTAATTGGTGGCGGTGAAAGCACCAGCATTACGTTCAGTACTGAGAAAATGAAAGCCGGCGGTGACTATTCATTCTTCTGTTCGTTCCCGGGTCACTGGGCAATCATGCAGGGTAAATTTGAGCTAAAATAAAAGATTCAGCCAAGCCAAAAGAAGACTCATTATAGGGAAGCCAAGGCTTCCCTTTTTGATAGATAAAATAGCAATTGAGAAAGGTCTAACACGTCTGGAAACGTGACCAAGAAACATAGCAAGTAAGAAACCCTTGCTCCACTGAGATTAAGTTCTTTTACGAAAACTCATGGGTAAAAATCGGATTTTTGTTTTGCCTTTCCGAAACACTACTAAATGATAAAAGTCATTCAATACCATGTAACTCTTTCCAGTTTCCTGGATGAACCACATAGCCGAACAGAGCATGCCCACCATAAACCAATTCAGTCCCTTCCGGTATCCACAGCATCTGACCTGGGTGCACAAAATGTGTTTCACCATTTGCGGTCAGCTCGAAACAGCCTTCAATCACGAAAATAACCTCATCATAAAGCACTGTCCAAGCCACTTTAGCGCCTTCCCATTTAGCAAAGCCTACGCCTATGTTTGGTGAAATTTCTGGGCTTAACGCCCTGGCAACATACGCCATTCCCGGCGTATCACCACGAACATTGAAATCTAGACTTTTACTATCAACAAGTTTGACTGGCTTCATAATTCACTCCGGCTTTGCCATTTTGCTAATTGGATACGCGTTTTTACTCCCAAACCTAAAAAAGGCTCTGGCGGATTCAAACAAGGCATTCCTGTCACTTGCTGTATGTCATCCAATGATTTAGATGTCGCACCAACGACATAGTCAGCTAACAGTGTTCCAGAAATGGTTCCCCACGCAGCACCAACACCATTGTCACAAGCGCTGGCATAAACACCTTCATCTAATTGACCGAAAAAGTTAGTAAAGTTACGAGAGATTGCATACACCCCACCCCATGTGTGAGTAAATGGTACGTCGGCCAGCTCGGGATAACGCGCCAGAAAGACCTGACGATGATCGTCGCGAATTTGTTCTCTGACTTTATCGTTCATGCTTGAGCCATATTTCGGCACGTGTTTGTAAGTATTGCGGATCAAAATACGTCGATCGGCGGTCATACGTAACGTCGTTCCCGCATGATCAGCTGGAGTTAACCCCCAATTCAGCTCACCTCCGTATCGTTGCATTTCTGCGTCGGTTAATGGACGCGTCCAGCTTGCAAACGTCATCACTGGAAGTAGTCTGTTTTTAAGATAACCAAACTCCCGAGTAAAAATGCTGGTCCCAAGCAGCAGTTCAGGGGTTTCAACAGAGCCACTATCTCCATGTAATACCCAGCAACCGTTTTCTTTACTGAGCTTGCGGATTGGCGAGTTTTCTAACACCTCGACATTCTCTGGAAGGCTTTCCCCTAGCCCACGCACCAGAGCAGCAGGTTGCATTAAATAACCACCTGGCGTGTAAATTGCGCGGCTGTAGTAATTTGTCCCTAAGACTTTCGCAAGCTCACTGCCATTAACATGGAAGTATGGTTCGCCAAGGTCTTTCATTAGGTGCTCAAAGTGATCGAGATATGCTTCACCGCGCGCCCCTACGGCTCCTTGATATTTGCCCTTTGCTGACCACTGACAAGAAATACTGTGCTTCGACACTAAAGTGTTTAGCTGAGCAATCGCAGAACGGTTGAGTGATAATAACTTTTGCTTGTGCTCAGGGTCGGGATGCTCAAGTGAAAACTTATGAGGCAAATCGATAACAAAGCCCGAATTTCTTCCTGAAGCCCCTTGGCCGATACGTTGCGCATCAATCAGTATAATTCGTGCATTAGGCATAAGTTCAGCTAAACGTCTTGCCATAGCTAGGCCTGCGAAACCGGCACCTAACACGGCATAGTCAGCACTTTGTTTACCTTTTAACGCCGATTTTTCTGGAATACTTGGCAACGCATGATACCAACCACACGTCACGTCATCATTGGGTAAATGAATCATCTTTTTTCTCCGCTACGCTGCTGACAGTTTCAATGACAATTGATCTAGCCAAGGGCCGCGTAATGACTGTACTTTTCTTCCTAGCAACGCAAAACCGAGCATTGCTCCTTCTGGTGAATAAAACGCAGCGGTCAATTCATCTGCTTGGTTCTCGATGTACCATTGTCCCTGTTCTTCAGCGGCTACCGGGAAAATCGTGAGTGGAAGAATCGGCGTTTTTACAATCACTGGAGTTGGTGTTAACGAGATAGAGGCGACATCGCCTAGCAAGCTTTTCGCTACAGAAGGGATCATTTGATTAATCGGCGCAATATAGGGCTGCCACCCGTGATCAGTTTCAACACAATCACCTAGCGAGTAAATATTCTCATCACTCGTCTGGCCGAATTGATTCACTTTAATGCCGCGGCCCACTTCGAGCCCTGCTTGCTCAGCCAGAGAAACATTTGGCTTGAGTCCAACCGCGCTTAGCACTAGGTCTGCTTCAATCTGCTTGCCACTGTTTAGATGCAAAACCGCGCTTGATTCGGACCTTGGCTCGATTCTGGCGATACTGTCTTGTAGAGCCCATTGCACGCCTCGATCGGCAAGTGCGCTTTGTAATGATTCACCCAACTGTTGCGGGATCAAACGCTCCATTGGCCATTGACCCAACCCGATAACTGTTACTTCATAACCGCTTTCGATCAGATCATTTGCGAACTCACAGCCAATTAAGCCATCACCTAGGATCGCGATGCGCTTTTTGTCTTGCAGCTCCGCTCTGAAACGGCGGTAATCAACTAAGTCGTTCACACTCATAACCCAAGAGCGATCGCCCTCAATTGGGATTTCAATCGGTGATGCACCTGTTGCCAGTACCAAGCGGCTGTAGGCGTATTTACCGATGGAGGTATGTAACGTTGAATTGGCACGATCGATCTGTTCAACACGGGTATGCGGGTAAACTCGGATATTGAGACGGCTTTCCCACTCCAACGCGCTCTCACTTTGTAGCGCGTCGCCGTCTTTATTCATGACCAGTGCATTAGACAATGCTGGTTTGCTGTACAAAGCGCCATCATCAGCGGTAAAGACAGTGATCGGAACCGTCTCAGATTGCGCTCTAAGTGCCGCCGCCAACTGGTAACCACTGTGGCCACTACCGATGATAACGATAGGGTCATTTGAGAATACAGGTTGAGTAACTTCAGATGGAAGAGGCTGAGCAGTATTTGGCTGAACAGACGCTTCTACCGACGCCGAAGACACCGCTGCAACCTCTTCTAGTGGCGCATCGTCGGTGATTTCGATCATTTCAAAATCGGCCTTACCCACTAAACAGTCAGGACATAACCAGTCATCCGGTACATCTTCCCATGCTGTTCCTGGTGCAATACCATCGGATGGCCAACCTTGTGCTTCATCATAGATTAAGCCGCAAATAATACAGAGCCACTTTCTCATCACTTATACTCCAACTACCTTGTTCAGAATTTCCGTGTTTACAAACCGCTGTCAGATTTGTTGTGATTCCATCAACCTCGCCCTAGCTTGTGGTCTGAAATCCAAGCCGGTATGAGGTGATGAAAATACAGTTACACGGTAGCTATACGTTGCTGTCTTGCTGCAAACGAATGGCAATATTGCGTGTCTGGACGTAGCTATAAATCGCTTCTTGTCCTTTTTCTCGCCCAAACCCGGACAAGCCCACGCCACCAAATGGTGTTTCGATGCCACCAGCAAACCATTCATTGATGAACACTTGTCCACCACGCAGTTGCTGTGCCACACGCAATGTTTGGTTTAGGCTTTCACCAAAGACACCAGCGACCAGGCCAAAATCGGTGCCATTCGCGATTTCAACGGCCTCTTGCTCGGTTTCAAACGGTGTAATTACCAGTACAGGACCAAACACTTCTTCTTGAGCAATACGCATATCTGGTGAGGCTTCAATCACTGTTGGAGCGACAAAGTAACCCGACAAATCAGGGGCGTATCCACCCGTTAGGATGTTCGCGCCGTCGGCTTTTGCTTGTTCTATCATTTCAAGCACGCGCGCTTGTTGATCAGCCGATACCAACGGTGTTATATCCGGCTGGCTTTCACCTTGACCAATGGTTAGGTCTTGCGCCATTTTCACTACCGCCGCTTTTACTTCTTCATAACGCTCTTTTTGAATTAGCAAACGAGACATTGCCGAACAAACTTGACCAGCGTTAAAGAAAATACCGACTTGAACGCTTTGTAAAAGCGTTTCGAGACTCACATCTTTCAGTGCGATAGCGGCCGATTTACCACCCAGCTCCATCACAGATGGTGTGGCGCGTTGCGCTGAATCTTTCAGTATGCGTTGGCCGGTCGGCACAGAACCTGTAAAGACAATTTGATCAACGTCTTGATGCTGCACCAAGTGGCTGCCAACTACGGAGCCTTTGCCACATAGCAAGTTAATCGCGCCTTTTGGGAAACCCGCTTTTTCAATCGCTTTAATCAACAACGTCATAGCGAGTGGGGAAATCTCTGGCGATTTGATCACCACTGCGTTACCAGCAGCTAATGCAGGTGCTAATGAGCGTGCACAAATAGAAACTGGGAAATTCCACGGCACAATCTGCACTGACACACCAAACGGCACATATTGGGTGAAATCGACATAATCTTTACCCAACGGAATTGACGTGCCTTCCAGCTTGTCGGCCATGCCAGCGTAGTATTCGAAGTAACGTGCCGATTCTAAAAACTCATCTTTGGCATCTTGCAAAGATTTCCCATTTTCACGGCAGGCAACTAACCCACCTTCATCAACCATTTCACGAATAGCCGCGGCGGCTTTTAACATCCACTCGGTTCTGACGGCTGGACGAACGTCCGAAAGAACGCCTTGATTGACTACTCGACGTGCCGCTGCCATTGCGCGGTCGGCATCGGTGATAGTGGCTTCTGCAACCGTCGCATACGCTTCGGCTGTGCCAGGGTTCATGACGGTCAGCGCTTGCTCTGAATCGCACCACTCACCATCAATATAATTAAGGTAATGCATCATATTACTGCTCCAGTGCCGCTTTCACTTGCTTTGCCAACCAGGTTTGAAAGAAATGCGTCGGAACATCCATTTCTGGTGAGAACACACCACCACCAAAGCCAGGTGAGTAACGACCTTCCTGCATGCCCTCGACCGCTCCAATATCTTCGCCGAATACGACTCGCCATGACTCAACGGTAGCAGTACGGCACGCAGCGAACTCATCTTTCGTTGCTTCATCACCCACATAGAAAACACGTAGGTGCTCAACACTCTTATTCGCAGTGATTGGTTCAATCATCATCGCAAAGGCATGATCGGCTTGAATACCAAGCAACACGTTTGGAAAGAGTGCAACGTATTCTGCATGACGCAGTTTATCTTCTGGCCAGCTTGGAAATTTAGGTAAGTGTGTTCCTGCAGTATCAGAGAGGTTGTATGCGAGACTACCTTGGCCAGCAAAACGCTCTGCAAACATGATGTTGTAGTGATCCTCTAGGCGAGAATAACTGTTCAAACTCGGATGCACCCAAGGTAAGTGGTAAGCTTCACAGTAGTTTTCTACGGCAAGCTTCCAGTTACTTTTCACTTCTATCTCTAGGTTGCCACCCATGTTCACGCGGCGAAGAAGCCCTAATCCTTCTTCACCTAAGAATTGCTGCCAACGTTGCTCTAGCGGCGCGATATGCTCTTCAAAGCTTTCTGCATTGCCCGATAAGTTGACGAACACCATGTCCATCCAAACGGCTGAACGAAGTGGCTTAAGGCCATGTTTTTCACACTTAAATCGGTCATCTTTGTGTTTTGCGATACCACCAATGTGTGGTGTGCCTTTTAGATTGCCGTCAAGATCGTACGTCCATGAATGGTAAGGACAGCGAATCATGCCTTGAACTTCGCCTGCCTCATGAACCAGCTTCATACCTCGGTGGCTACACACGTTGTGGAAGACTTGGACTTCACCTTGACGATTTCTCATCATGAGTAGTGGAAGATTCATGAAATCAAGTGGCATTACATAACCATTTTTAAGCAGGTCTGATGCAAAACCAATACATACCCAAGTGTTACCAAACACCTGATCACGCTCAAAAGTAAAATACTCTTCGCTGGTGTAGGCCTGATTCGGCATTCCTGTTGCTTCACTGATTGGGTTCAGTACATTATCAACAAGTTCAACAGGAATAATGGTTTGGTTGACATTGCTCATATTCTTATCTCCGAGAGTCGAGTTGCATCCAGTGCGTACAACATCGTGTTGTGTTAGTGGAGATAATTGTGATTAACAACCCGGCAACAAACAAACGACTTTTTCGCCGGGCCTGGATGAGTTTTTGTCATTCATGCATTGATCTCGA
This sequence comes from Vibrio sp. 947, assembly GCF_033339115.1. Taxonomy (NCBI): domain Bacteria; kingdom Pseudomonadati; phylum Pseudomonadota; class Gammaproteobacteria; order Vibrionales; family Vibrionaceae; genus Vibrio; species Vibrio sp. 947. The sequence goes on from NZ_JAWOTX010000001.1 coordinate 140,447, forward strand.
ACAAAAAAATAACCTTTTAATTAACAATGATCTTCTTGTCATGATTAATACTCATTAACCGATGAGTATTAATCAGTTGAAACACAAAAGCCCTCTCTCTACTCTCTTTCAAAAATTAACAATAACGCAACAAACAATAACGTTAAAACAAACGCACTGTGAGGGATGCCTATGAGAGCAACATCTGGGATATTGAAAGGACTCAATCCGACTGTGACAATCGCATCAAAGATCGTCGTTATCGGTTTTGTACTTTTCTGCGCCATTCTCGCCAATCAAGCGGGCCAATACTTCGAAACGATTTCTGGCATTTTGCTACAGAATATGAAGTGGTTTTACATCGGACTTGTTTCACTCGTTGTCGGTTTTCTTCTTTACCTTATGGTTAGTCGATATGGGCATATTCGTTTGAGTAAAGATGACGAAAAACCAGAGTTTAGTTATTTGTCTTGGGTATCCATGCTTTTTTCCGGAGGCATGGGGATAGGCTTGATTTTCTGGTCGGTCGCCGAACCGATGTGGCATTACGCTGACAACCCATTTACTCAAGGCCTGACCAATGAAGCCGCAACAACATCAATGAAACTGACATTCTTTCACTGGGGTCTACATCCTTGGTCTGTCTTTATCATTGTTGCACTCGCATTAGCTTACTTTTCCTACCGTAAAGATCTGCCTTTTACCCTACGCTCTATCTTGTACCCTTTGATTGGTGATCGTATTTATGGGCCTATCGGGCACACGGTTGATATCCTAACAGTCGCGGTGACTGCTTTCGGTATCTCTCAAACCTTGGGGATGGGAGTTATCCAAATAAACTCTGGTTTGAATCAAGCCTTTGGTCTAGAAATTAGTTTGGGGATTCAACTCTTTATTATCGTTTCCCTTTGTACTTGTGCGGTTGCGTCGGTGCTATCTGGTGTAGGAAAAGGTATTCGCCGTTTATCAGAATGGAACATGCTGCTTTCACTCGCACTCGTGCTAGTCGTACTTTACATTGGTCCAACTCGCTATATCTTAAATACGCTACTTGAAAGCACAGGGCTTTATGCACAAAACATTGTCGGTATGAGCTTATGGAGCGATGCACAGAATGACTCTGGCTGGCAAAACTGGTGGACGGCTTATTACTGGCCTTGGTGGATGACTTGGGCACCTTTCGTTGGCATGTTTGTGGCTCGTATCTCTAAAGGACGCACAATACGTGAACTTATCGGCGGTGCTCTCATCGTACCCACGCTGATCACGTTTTTATGGATTTCAGTATTTGGTGGTGCAGCGTTGAAGGTAGAGCAAGACGCTCGTGTTGCTCATCAAGAGCAAGTCACTGCGGCACAAGAAGCCAAACAAACACCACCTGCGGATTTTTCTGGCGGCCCGATTCTTGAAGCGACTAAAGCCGATACGACACGCGCTTTGTTTACGCTATTCGACAATCTAGATACAGGTATGTTTGGTAAACTACTTAGCGTGCTTGCGTGTCTATTACTCGGTACTTATTTCATTACCTCCGCAGACTCGGGTACCTTGGTTCTATGTACCCTCGATGCCGCTGGGCACAGTGAGCCTCCCACCTCTATACGCGTATTGTGGGGGATCATGATCGCAGCCATTGCGGGAGTACTTCTATACGCAGGAGGGTTAAAAGCAATGCAAACGGCCTCCATTATTGCCGGTTTCCCTATCGCCATTTTTATCGCGGTGATGAGCTTAACGCTGTTTCATAGTATTCGACGCGAACCTAAGCCATGGGCAATGCTTCCAGAGCATGTTCACCCAGAGCAAGAGAAACTTGATGGTCCTGTTGAACCGCTTGTTGAAAGCAAAACAGTGGTTTCCGAGCCTATTGCTTCAACATCCTCACTAAAAGATGATTCCACACTCAATCAGGGACCAGTACTAAGTTAGTGAGTCGTTTCATCAATCAATTAAAACAAAGCGGGAACTGGTACTCCCGCTTTTTTAACATGACCAAACTCTGTTATTTTCTCTGCTTATTGATTTAGGCTAAACCTCGATCACCCACCTCATCTGGCAACTGTTGCAAAAGCCACTCTCTAAAACGCTTGACGCTTGCTGGGATTAAACCTCTATTTTTAGGTTCAAGCATAGAGAAATTGGAAGGTGTTGAAAGCACGTGTTCGACTGGCCTAACTAAAGCACCGCTTTGTAAATAGTCGTCCACTAATGACCCCCAGGCTAACGCGATTCCCTGACCATTAATTGCCGCTTGTAACAGCATTGGATAGTTATTGATGTTCATGCGATTACGAGGCGAAATATTTGGCAATCCTACACTCGCAAACCACTGCTCCCAGTTCACCCAATCTCTTTGAGACTCTTCCAGATAGAGTAACGTTTTATTGAAGATTTCTTCTGGCTCATTAGGCTGGCCGATTTTCTCTAAATAAAGCGGACTACACACAGGGAATACTTCTTCAGAAAATAGCGTTGTCACGTCCATTTCTGCAGGTGGAGTGCGACAATAAAACAAGGCGATATCGCAATCTAATCGGCGTAAGTCCAACACATTATCTGAGGCCAATATCCTTATATCGATGTCATCATGTTCATTTTGAAATTGAGCAACCTTAGGCAACAACCACAAGGCTGCCATTGCATTTGTCGTCGCAACCGTGATCTTTTGTTCGCCCTGCCACTTCTTCACTTCACCCGTGATTTGAGCAATATCGAGCAAAGATTGGCTGACAGCTTGATAATATTGAAGACCTGTAGGCGTTAAATTAATGCTTCGATTGGCTCGCGTGAACATAGCCTTGCCTAAGTATTCTTCTAATTGTCTAATTTGGCGACTGATAGCACCTTGGGTCACGTTTAGTTCGTCAGCGGCTAATGTAAAACTCAAGTGCCGCGCCGACGCTTCAAACGCAACGAGGCTATTTAAAGGTGGGAGGGGTTTGATTTTCATGTATCTTCCAGTAAGGCAGTATTGTAATTATTTTTATTCCCGGCAATCTTATGTTGCACGTGGATAATGCCATTCTGGACAACACCCCAAAAACGACAATTTATAAATGATAAAAAATAGAGATGAATCATAAATTGTTGTGAGAGAGACTGCCGTATACAGTTTCGTGGCTACAACGAGCACAAAAAGAGGAGCAGTTACTCCTCTTTTGCCTAGCCTTTTGCTCACTTTCTTCGAGTTAGCCCATTTACCCTATTGCCAATTTAGTGCTCGCGTAACGCGCTTTTTTCTTTCTTGGACTGGCTAAGAAGTACGCCAAAGTAAGGGGGCCTAATCGTCCCATAAACATCATGAAGATGATCACTAACTCACCCGGTTCGGACAAACTGCCCGTTAAGCCTCGCGACAAACCAACCGTACCCAGTGCCGAGACCGCTTCGAACATAATATCTAACATAGACGCTTTCTCTGTCAGTAACAGCGTGAATATGGCAAACCAAGTCACGCCCACCGAGATCAGAGTCAGCGCCAATGCCTTGCTGATGGTCTCTTTGGGAATCTTGCGTTGAAAGGCATAGGTTGCTTCATCGCGACGCAAATAGCTGTAAGTCGCCAAGACTAACACTATAAATGTCACAACTTTAATGCCACTTGCCGTACTCAATGATCCACCGCCGATAAACATCAACACCAGAATGATCGCCGTTGTGGCATCTTCCAACTGATCGATAGCTAAAGTGTTGAACCCTGCCGTTCTTGGCGTCACCGCTTGAAACCACGATGCCCACCATTTCCCTGCTTCGCTCAAAGGGCCAAGCGTGTTGGGGTTCTCATATTCAATCAGGTAAATGGCGATAAGTGCCACCACGTTAATGATCACCGTGCCTAAGATCATCATTCGACTGTAAACGGTGAGTCGGTGCCAACGGCGATTGCGTTTTAAGTCAATCCAAACCGAGAAGCCTAAACCACCAATAATGAACAAACTGGTAATGGTGAAGTTAACGACCGGGTCGTCCACGTAAGGCATTAAGCTATCGGCACTCAACGCAAAACCTGCATTGTTAAACGCACTGATGGTGTAGAAGAAACCATGGAACAAACTGGTTTTCCAACCCAGCTCTTCACTCCAATAAACGCTCAAAATAGTGAAACCAATAAGTTCAACGAGCAGAGCGAACATCAATACAGATTTAGCAGTGGCAATGAGTGTCGATGAGTCAGTTTGGTTGAACGCCTCTCTCGCGACGGCTCGCTCCAAAAAGCCAATTTTTCCGCCCAGAGCCAGCAAGGTCACGATGGCAAACGTCATTAAACCTAGGCCACCACATTGAATCAGGAAAGCAATAACCACTTGCCCAAAAGGCGTAAACGCCGTGCCCGTGTCCACCACAACTAATCCCGTCACCGTAATGGCCGATGTCGCAGTAAACAGGCTTTGAATCCAAGTGATGGGCTCTGTGGTGGCAATCGGCAGTTTGAGTAAGACCGTGCCGAGCATGATCAAGCACGCAAAGCTGAGGCTAAGTATTAATGGCGGTGCGCCCAACAATTTTTTGCCCGCTTTGGGTTTTCGCTCGATTGGGATAATAGAGGGATGCCACAAAACCATGTTACACCAACCTTGGAGCGACGTATTTCAGCTCAGCGCGACTACCGCAAAGCAACAGCGTGTCGAACTCATTAAGCACAAACTCATCATTGATATTGGTGTAGACGGCTTCTTCGCGCTTCACCAATATCGGCTGAATGTTGTAACTACCTCGGCTGATCAACTTAGAAAGCGGTGTATCGTGCAGATTGGATTTAACGTGGATTTCCACCACATACAAACCATGCCCCATTTCCAAATAGTTATTCACCATCGGATAGTTGAGTGCCTGCGCGACTCTTACGCCCATCTCCTCTTCCGGATGAATAATGCGTTGTACACCAAGCTTAGACACGATGGTATGGTGCGCTTTGGTGCTAGCTTTGACCCAAATAGATTTCACACCCAGATTTTTCAGCGCCAGCGTACACAACAAACTGGCTTGCATGTCTTCGCCAATCGCTACCAACACCACATCACTGTTCGCTAACGCTAACTCTCTGAGTGCACCTTCGTCTGTTGCGTCACATATGACCGCTTGCGTTAACTCTTCGACGTATTTTTCGACGATTTTAGGGTCGCTATCCACCCCCGTTACGGTGTGTCCAAGATGAATAAGTTCTAAGCTGGCGGCAACGCCAAATCGCCCTAGACCAATTACTGTAAAGTGAGCCATATCAATACCTAACTGTGTTTTATGTATAGAAAATGCTAATGCGTTAAGGGTTAGACTGGTTTTCCGTCACGGAAAATAGGCAACACGAATCCTGTTCGAGTGCCGATAACCAACACTAAACCTTGGCATTAACGTTGATTAAATTTGGAATTTAGTAGTGCTTGGACGTCTCAAGCACTAAACGATAACCCAGCCCTGGCTCGGTTTTTAATAGCCGCTGTTCGTCAGCACTATCGTTCAGTTTTTTGCGTAGTTGACTCACTAACACGCGTAAGTAGTGAGTGTCTTCGACATGACTTTTTCCCCAAATCACCGCTAGCAAATGAGTTTGCTCAATGAGTTTTCCCGGCTTGAGAATCAACTGTTCAATGAAAGAAAACTCTTTCTTGGTGAGTGGAATTTCCCTCTGATCCAACCAAAATTGGTGAGTACTTTTGATGATTTTGACTCGGCCAGCCACCAGCTCATCAGCGACGGTTTGCTCATCCACCAAATCTCGAACCAGCACTTTGATGCGCGCGATGAGCTCTTTTACGCCAAAAGGCTTGCTCAAGTAATCATTCGCGCCCGCTTCTAAAAGGCGGATTTTTTCCTCTTCTTGATCGCGAGCTGTCAGCACTAGCACTGGCGTTTTATACGTCTGACGAAGCGTAGTGAGAAACTCCGCCCCATCGCCGTCGGGCAAGCCTAAATCTAGCAGAATTACGTGCGGCGAATACGCTTCGAAACACGCTTTGGCTTCTGCAATGGTACTCGCGCCAATGTAATCAAACCCTTCAGCAGACAGCGAAATTCGAATAAAGGTATGAATGCGAGGCTCATCGTCCACAACTAAAACTTTGTAACTCACGCCTGCTCTGCTCCTTGATTGAGTGGAAGTCGAATGCGGATCAGCGTCCCTTCTGATACTGGCATAGATTGAATATATCCATGGTGTGCGGTGATGATACCTTTGGCAACCGCGAGTCCCATTCCGGTGCCTGAATCGGCCGATTTGTTGTTCACACCGGAATAGAAAAGGTTGAATATTTTTTCCGCATCTTCAGCTTTGATGCCAATCCCCATGTCCCGAACATCAATCACGCACGACGAACCCTGCTTAGAAAGTGAAACCTCGACAGATTCATTCTCTGGTGAAAATCGCATGGCATTATCCAGCACATTAAAAATCGCTTGTTCGATGAGCGAACGACTTACTGACAAATAGCCAACGGCATCATCCATATTCATGGATACTTTCTCGGTGTAATTCGGCAAACGAGAAACCGCATCCCGCACAATATTCGCAATAGGCTCATCTTTTTTGGTAATTTTTAATGTGCCGTGTTGGAGCTTAGTCGCCTGTAAGAGGTTCTCTATATATTGATGCAAGCGGTGGCTTTCTGAAGTCGCACTGTCGAGCAATTCTTTGCGCTCTAAGTCATTGAGCTTGGGCATGTACTCGTTGAGTGTGGTCAGTGTTCCAATAATGGTTGCCAACGGCGTGCGTAGGTCATGGGACACCGATAGCAGGATGCTGTTTTGCAGCTTGGTTTGTTTTAATTCTCCCTGCTGGCGACGATAAAGATCCGCAAAGGTGCTGGTGATAAATGCCACCACCATAAACACGACTAAATTAAAAATGTCTTCCGGACGAAACATCTGCAAAGAGTAACGAGGCGTCGTGAAAAAGAAGTTGAAGCTCAACGCTTCGATCACCGCCGCCGCATAAGCGAATCGCGAGTTGCATTGAAACGCCACTACCACGACTGCTAACTGTAAAATCAGCAGGACTGCGGCTGTAGAGCCAAACAGTTGGTCTAACAGCCATGAGACCACAACCGCGCCAACAATCACGGTAGTAGAAAAGAGAAAGGTGTTATCTCGCCATTGAACAAACATAAAATACATCAACCAAAATTCGATGTAGAAAACTTTAGCAAAAGCCCATTCGGAGTTCGCGTAAAAAAAGCGTAAAAAATTCAATAACGACAGTGAGTTATAAACATAATCATCATTAAGTTGGCCTAACTCAATGAATAATCACAAGTTAACGTTGCCCATTAACGCCTACTTACTCGGTATAAACGACAGACACAAAAAAGAGGAGCATTTGCTCCTCTTTCGTGTAGCGTCATATTAGATGACTTGCAGTTGAGCATCACCTTGCTCAGACAAAAAACCGCCGGTTTGATGCTTCCACAACTGAGCGTAAACACCACCCAATTGCAGCAGCTCGTAATGCGAGCCTTGCTCAATGATTTTGCCGTCATCCATTACAATCAAACGATCCATCGCGGCAATCGTTGATAAACGGTGAGCAATCGCAATCACTGTTTTTCCTTCCATCAGAACTTCAAGGTTTTCTTGAATTGCCGATTCTACTTCTGAATCAAGTGCAGACGTTGCTTCATCCATGATCAAAATTGGCGCGTTTTTCAGCAGAACGCGAGCAATCGCCACACGTTGACGCTGACCACCAGACAGCTTCACACCGCGTTCACCCACTTCAACGTCATAACCAACGTTACCTTGCTCGTCTCGTAGAGATTGAATGAAATCATGAGCATGTGCTTTCTCAGCAGCTGCGATAACGGCATCCATTGAAGCATCTGGATCACCGTAAAGAATGTTCTCTTTAATTGAGCGATGTAGCAAAGAGGTGTCTTGCGTGATCATACCGATGTGTTGGCGAAGCGACTCTTGTTCAACTTGAGAAATGTCCTGTCCATCAATACAAATCTTACCGCTATTTACGTCGTAAAAGCGCAGCAACAAGTTGACCAACGTGGATTTACCTGCCCCAGAGCGACCGACAATGCCGACTTTTTCGCCCGGTTTGATAGTCAGATTCAAGTTCTCAAATACTGCCTTCTCATCACTGTAGTTAAAACCTACGTGATCAAAGCAGATCTCACCTTGAGAGATTTGCAAAGGCTTAGCATTTGGTACGTCTTTCACTTCAACATCGTTTGAAATCGTATTAATACCGTCTACTACTGTACCGATGTTTTCAAACAGTGCGCTAACTTCCCACATGATCCACTTCGACATACCTTGTACGCGCAACGCAATACTGATGGCAATCGCAATAGCACCAATTGTTACAGCGTGATCTAGCCATAGATAAACCGAAATGGCACTAATAGACATCAGCAGCAAATAGTTGATGGCATCCACACTAAACAGTAAACAAGTCACCATGCGCATTTGGCGGTAAACCGTCACCAAAAATTGCTTCATGCTGCTTTCTGCGTATTCCAACTCTCGTTGCGAGTGCGCGAATAGCTTTACGGTAGATATGTTGGTGTAAGAATCGACAATGCGCCCAGTCATTACAGAACGAGCATCCGCTTGCTCCGTCGCTACTTGTTTCATTTTAGGGATAAAGTAGAACTGGATAACCGCGTACATTCCTATCCAAATCACAATAGGCAACATTAGCAAACCATCAGCTTCGCCCATCATCCAGAGCATCGAAAGAAAATAAACGCTGATATAAACCAGTACATCCACCAGCTTCATGACCGTTTCTCGTACCGCTAACGCACTTTGCATCACTTTGGTCGCAACTCGGCCTGCAAAGTCACGCTGGAAAAATCCAACCGCTTGTTTTAGCAAGTAACGGTGAATCAACCAACGGATAGACATCGGGTAGTTACCCAATAACGTTTGGTGCATCACCATTGAGTGGACAAAACCGAGAGCTGGCATCACAACCGCCACTAAGAACAGCATCATTAGCATGCGATCACCCTGGTCTTGCCAGAATGTTGCGCGATCTTGATTAGAGAGAATATCGACGAGCTCGCCCATATAACGCAACAGCGTCACCTCAGTAATGGCAATAAGCGCACTGAACACAGCCATAACGAGTAAAGGGGCTTCAAAGCCACGAGTGTAAAAACGACAAAAGCCAAATAGCGTCTTCGGTGGCTTTTCGGTTTCCATCTGGGGAAAGGGTTGGGTCAGCTTTTCAAACCAATTGAACATAACAATGACTTTAGGTACCGCGAATGAATTTGCGAACGTTTTACTATCTTTTGATACAAAAGTCAGTAAAATACCGAAACAAAAGCTCAAATGATAATAATTACAATTAAGCTTAGCGTTAATCATAATTATCGGGAATAGATTTATGCAAAAGAATAACTCACTGACCATCGCTATCCGCAACGCGTTGGTTTGTGCTTTAGCACCTACAGCAGTGGTTGCATTCACAGCACAAGCTCAAGAAGACGTCGTACAAGATGACGTGATTGCCATGGAGACCATAACGGTCACCGCGCAAGCACTTAAAGTAGAAACCCCTGCAGCAGAAACGCCGCGCAGCGTATCTATCATTTCTGAAGATGAACTTCGTGTTCGTGCACCGAAAAAGCTAGATGAAGCATTACGCTACACGTCTGGTGTAACCGCTCAGCCTTATGGCGCAGACAACGACACTGATTGGTTCAAAGTTCGTGGATTTGATGCAGCGACTTACCTAAACGGCAACCGCCTATTCCGCGATGGTTACTACACATGGTTGGTCGAACCTTACGGCCTAGAAAGTGTAGAAGTCGTTAAAGGTCCATCGGCTATTCTGTTTGGTGAATCGGCACCAGGCGGTATCGTGAATGCTGTTCAGAAAAAACCAACGTTTACGCCTCAAGGCGAAGTAAAAGTCGAAGTTGGCAACAACCAACACCAATCCGTAGGTTTTGACATTGCTAACGAAGCAAACGACGCAGGCACTGTGCGCTATCGTTTGGTTGGCTTGATGACAAGCCAAGATGGTGAACTGGACGGCACAAATAACGAGCGTTTCTACCTAGCGCCAAGTGTCGAGTTCGACATTTCTGACCGTACAATGCTGACCGTTTTGGCAACTTACCTTCATGATGACGGTGTACCAACTAACCCATTCTTCCCGGCAGCAGGTACTCTGATTGGTTCTAACTTTGGCAAAATCGATCCTTCGACTAACCTTGGTCAGCCAAACTACGATAAATACGAACGCACGCAGTTTTCTCTAGGTTACTTACTAGAGCACGACATCAATGACATGTGGTCACTCTCGCAAAACCTCAATTACGGTTCGAATGAGTTGTACTTGCGCAGCTCTTACGCGTTCTCAAACAACGATCCAGCGAAAGAAGAGTTAACGCAAGGCATCGTATTCCGTGACGGAAAAAACCAGAGCATCACGTTCGATAACAATGCTGTCGGCAACTGGATGACAGACAACGCAGAGCACACAGTGCTTATCGGTATGGATCTGCAATTCCACAAAACCGATGGCGACGAGCAAGACAACTATGCATTTGGCACTATCAACCCGTGGAACCCAGTTTACGGCAACTTCACCCCTCTTGATCCTGCCAACAACGTGAAACGTGAGATTGAGAAATCTCAAGCAAGTCTCTATTCACAATACCAATTGAAACTGCATGAACAGTGGATTGGTAACATAGGTGCTCGTTACGACTGGGTGAAAACAGAAAACTCTGGCAAAGGCGCTACCGTTGATCAAAGTGAATCTCGTGATGATGGTCAGCTCTCTCTAAGTGCGGGTGTGATGTACCTTGCAAACAATGGCCTGTCACCTTACGCAAACTACTCTCAGTCGTTTGAAGTGATCAGCACTATTGATGCGGCAACCAATGAACTTTACAAACCGCTGGAAGGCGAGCAAGTAGAAGTGGGTGTAAAGTATGAGCCAAGCTTTATGGATGGCTTTATCAACCTTGCATGGTTCGACATCACGCAAAAGAACGCGTTGGTCACTAACCCATCAACATGGATTGCGACACAAACAGGTGAAGTGACATCTCAAGGTATTGAGCTAGAAAGCACGGCGCAGCTAACCGACGATCTAAAACTGATGGCAAGCTACACCTACACTAAAGCGAAAACAGATGAGAGCTTTGGCCAAGGTAAAAAACAAGCCGCACTTATTCCTGAGCATCAAGCGTCTGCATGGGTAGACTACAGCGCCTACAGCCTGATTCCAGGCCTCAATATCGGTACTGGTGTGCGCTACGTAGGTGAGTCAAAAGATAACCCTAAGAGCTCGAACCTAACGGTTCCTTCAGTCACTCTTTGGGATGCGTCAGTCACTTACGACATCACTTCACAGTGGCAAGCACAGCTAAACGTGAACAACATCCTAGATAAAGAGTTTGTTTCAGGTTGCGATTACTGGTGTTACTACGGCCAGTCTCGCTCTGTTATGCTAAACGCAAACTACCGCTGGTAATTGTACTTCTACTCCCCTCTATTGAGGGGAGTTTTCTCCTAAGAGCCATCCATGTTTCAACTGTCTAATATTGAGATCGTGCGAGGTGGACGTCAGATCCTCGGCATCGAACAACTTAACATCCCAACAAATGAGCTAACGGTCGTTTTAGGCCATAACGGTTCAGGTAAGTCGACACTGGTGAACCTGCTTTCTGGTCAAATGCCACCAGATAAAGGCACGGTAACACTAAACGATACTTCCCTTTCATCACTCAAAACCAAAGAGTTGGCAAAACAGATCGCCTATTTGCCACAAAAGCTGCCCTCTTCGGCTGGTTTAACGGTAGAAGAGCTAGTGCGCTTAGGTCGCTTTCCGTGGCGTGGGGCACTTGGTCGTTGGAAAACCGAAGACAAACAGATCATCACGCAGGCTATGGAACGAACAGGAGTTACACCTTTTGCTCAAGCTCTGGCGGATGACTTATCGGGCGGTGAGCGCCAACGTGCTTGGGTGTCTATGCTACTGGCTCAACAATCGCCAATTTTAATTCTCGATGAGCCAACCTCGGCGCTCGATGTTCACCATCAGTTTCAACTAATGGCGCTGCTGGCAGAGCTGAATCGAACCGAGAATGTAGGCATTATCGTGATCCTGCACGATCTGAACTTAGCACTGCGCTACGCCACCCACATTGTTGCGCTCAAAAAAGGTAAGATTGCCTTTGAAGGCAACGCCGACATGTTGTTAGACGAGGCACGCCTTTCTAAACTATATGAGTCACCAATTAAGCTGATTGAACACCCAAGCCCGGCTAACACATTAGCGAGCCAAAAGGTGGCTGTTGTATGCGCATAATAGCTCGTTTACTTACTGTGGTTACACAATCTGCTTTTCTCCTCGCATTTTTTATGACCAATGCACATGCAGTCATCACCGTTACCGATGAATATGGTGAGCATAGTTTTGAGCACGCGCCACAACGCGTTGTAGCCTTAAACTGGGACATCTTAGAACAAGTTTTGGCGCTAAACGTAGAACCAATCGCAGCCCCAAATTTACCAGGCTACCGCCAATGGGTCGTCAATCCAACTGCACCAGAGTCAATTGAAGATATTGGAACCCGAGCAGAGCCCAACTTAGAAAAAATAGCCAGTTTGAAACCAGATGTCATCCTTGCTGCGTCTCCACAGCAAGACTTGATTCCGTTACTCAAACAAATTGCTCCGGTAATCTATTTACCTAATTTTTCTGAAAATGAGGCCGCAGCTGAAACGGCCATTCGTCACTTTCGTACGCTCAGCAAGCTATTCAATAAAGAGGCACTTGCTGAACAGAAACTGGCAGAATTAGATGCTTCATTTGCGCAGATGCGCCAGCGAATTCGCCACTATTACTCTGCTCCACTCAGCGTTCTTGTGATGCGATTTTCAACCCCGAATACTGTATTACTTGCAACCGAAAACTCCACCACTGACTACGTGGTTAGAAAACTGGGATTACAGGCTCCAATTAAAGAGGACCCACGTGCGTGGGGAGTAAAGCAAGATCGAATCAATCGGCTTCAGAGCCTTCAAAACAGCTACGTTCTCTACGTACAACCTTTCCCAGAAGAACGAAAACTGAAAGAGTCGCCACTTTGGCAAGCGATGCCGTTTGTGAAAAAGCAGCGGGTAAATTCAGTCAGAGCAGTGTGGGCGTATGGCGGTGCCATGTCTTTGCAATACACCGCTGAAGCGATTACCGACAGTCTAATAGAGTTGGCACCAGAACAATGAGAACGAAACATTATATTGGTTATCTGGCGCTGATTACGTTACTTAGCGTCTTTAGCCTACAAATTGATACTAATTTATCACTTTTCGAACAATGGCAATTATTAACAAAACCAGAGGTAGCGACCGAGTTTCGTGACGTATTCTTTACGCAAGCGCAGCTTCCTAGGTTAAGTATGACCCTGCTTGTTGGTGCCATGCTTGGTCTCACCGGCAGCTTAATGCAGCAATTAACGCAGAATAACCTCACCTCGCCGTTGACTCTTGGCACCTCTTCTGGTGCTTGGCTTGCATTAGTCGTGGTAAACATTTGGTTCGTCGATTGGGTCGCCGATTACTCTGCATTAGCCGCAATGGTTGGGGCTTTAGTGGCGTTTGGCCTGATCGTATCAATTGCCGGTGTGCGTAACATGACAGGTTTGCCGCTGGTCGTTTCGGGGATGGTGATCAATATCTTGCTCGGTTCTATCGCCACAGCCATTATTATTTTAAACGCCCAGTTCGCACAGAATATTTTTATTTGGGGAGCCGGAGACCTTTCTCAATACAGCTGGGATTGGTTTGAGTGGTTATTGCCTCGCTGCGCTATCGCAATCGTAATTTTGATCGTCGCACCACGTATTCTGACCTTAATGAAACTAGGACAAGAAGGCGCAGCAGCCCGAGGCTTAGCGGTATTACCCGCGTTTGGTGCGTTAATGGTGATGGGTATTTGGCTGGTATCTGCCTCAATCACCGCAGTTGGCATTATCAGCTTCATCGGATTACTGACACCCAATATTGCCAGAGCGATGGGGGCAAGAACACCGCGCGACGAATTGATCAGCAGCATGCTTTTGGGCGCAATGCTACTAATCATCACAGACTCTGCCGCTATCTCGCTGAGCTTATGGTTAGAGGAAACCATTCCTAGCGGCGTAGCGGCTGCAGCTATTGGCGCTCCCGCTTTAATTTGGTTTACTCGTAAAAAGCTGACGGCAACCGATCAACTTAACCTTTCAATGAGCCAAGGAAAAACGGCGCTTTCTAAACGCGCGGTATGCAGCATTGCGCTATTCAGTCTGGTTGGGATTCTAGCTTACTCATTCGTTACCCATGGTATAAACGGAATTCAATGGTCTGTGCCAGGTGAGTTCCAATGGCAATTGCGTTGGCCGCGAATGTTAACCGCACTTTCTGTCGGTATTGCGCTATCCGTTGCCGGAATCATTTTGCAACGCATTGTTTATAACCCTCTGGCAAGTCCCGATATTCTCGGTGTGTCTTCCGGAGCCACGTTTGCCATTATTACGACAGGAGTCATCGCTGGGTCGCTTCTCTCCGCATTTAGCTGGGGTATCGCTTTTTTCGGAAGTATGTCCGTATTGATGTTATTGCTGATTATCGGAAAACGAAGCCATTTTAATCCATCTAACTTCGTGTTGTCCGGTATCGCACTAACGGCACTATTAGAAGCCCTCGTTCAATTTTCGCTAGCTCAAGGCTCAGGTGACAGTTACAAAATTTTATTGTGGCTAACTGGTTCTATTTATCGAGTCACAGCCGACACCGCACTGATGCTATGTTTGGCCATAATAGTTCTGCTTGCCGCTGTATTCTCGATTTCTCGTTGGCTAACACTAATTTCCATCGGGCGACAATTCTCAAATGCACGAGGGCTTAACCCTACCGTAGCCAATACGCTTATGCTCACCATCGTTGCTTTGTTATGCGCCTTTTCTACCGCTACAGTTGGTCCAATATCTTTTGTTGGCTTGGTCGCTCCCCATATGGCGATGATGTTAGGAGCAAGAAAAGTGAAAGAGCAACTGTGTGTCGGTGCCTTAATTGGCGCAACCCTAATGTTGTGGGCAGATTGGCTAGGACAAATCGCTATTTATCCAAGTCAGGTCGCAGCTGGCACGTTGGTCGCTATTATAGGCAGCACTTACTTCCTATTTTTAATGCTGAAGAGTAAATTCAGCTAAGTTGGGAATATTGTTACAGCCTAAAAATACGCTAAGAAAAACAAACCCCGCTATTTTGATAGCGGGGTTTAAAATTAAAGGCGAAGTACGATGCTCTATTCTTCTCGCACTACAGGAAAACGTTGCTCATAAAGTTCCATAAAGTCCTTACGAATTAAGTGCTCTAAGTGGTTCGCTTTATCGGTTGGGCAGAAAATCATCACGTGCAGAATTTGTTCACCATTAATGTTACTAGAAATATGCATATGTGGCTCAGAACCAGGAAGGTCAACACCGGCATGTTTTTCAATCATCGCATTGTAACGATGTGCAACATCAGCAAAGTAACTGCAATGTTCTTCAATTTTATCAGTTAAAATCGGTAGCAGTGGATACAAATTGACGAAGTCTTTCACCACTACAGAAAAGTTGTGGTAAACGTACCGCTTCATGAAGTTGAGGTTCTTTACTGGATAGGTAAAGAACATACTATTAGGCAATGTCGCTGTTTTGCCGGTGTAATGATATTGCCCATGATGCAGGTCGATCTCTTGAATCACCGTCGCCATCATATTGTGCTCAATCACTTCACCGCATAACTTCCCGACCTCAATCCAGTCTCCAACGCGAAAAGAACGCGAACTTGCTCTTTGAATCGAACCCGTAAAACACAAAATGATTTCTTTGGATGCCACTACAATGGCAACGGCAATCGCCGTTACACTCAGAGCAAACTCGTTAATTTCTGATTGCCATAAAATAAATAAAATCAGTAATGTAACAGCAAAGGTGCCATTTTTAGTTCTGGACATCCAACTACGCTGATCTTCTGAGAGAAAAGCGTGATCACCACGAATCATCGATAAAATTGCACGACGAATTAACCACATAATCGCAAAGATCAGTGCGGTAAAAATCAATTTATGAGTGAGAAGAAAATCGACAACTAACTGCACTTTCTCCATTCCACGGCTCCCTCGAATAAAAATACGGCCCAGTAACAGCTAACGATAACAAATTATTTTGTCTGTTGTCCGTGCTCACTCAAGTCTTTTTGAAATTACTCCTCTCTGAAGGCGCGATTCATGCTTTCTGTAATTGGCTTTATTAGGTAGCTCAATGGCGTTCGTGGCTCAGATAAAATAAGCACTTCGGCATTCATGCCTGAGGTTAAACGATGTTTTGTCACATCTTCCGGTGAAATTGCAATTCTAGCGAGATAGAAATCTTCTTGGTTTTCTTGCGAGAGCTTATCGGCAGAAATCGTCAGCACAGTACCGTCTAAAGGTGCCAACGTCCGTGCATTCAGAGCGGTCAGACGAACATGCGCTTGCTGGCCTGGATTCACTAAATCAATATCCTGAGGATTAACACGAGCCTCGACTAACAACTTATCGTCTTGCGGGACCAGTTCTAGTAACGTTTCACCCGAGCCAATCACACCTTTTTCGGTAAACACTTGCATGTTGACTACGCGACCAGAAATAGGTGCGTTGATCGTTGTTCTTGCGACAATATCTTGAGCGGAGCGATATTCTTCCCGAATTGCGACAATTTCCGTTTTGGTATTTCGTAGTTCCTCGACAATCTCATTCAGCCTTTCAAGCTTCAACTCTTCAATTTGCGCTAGGTTCTCATCTAACCTTTTTCTAACGGTGAGCGACTGCCTATCTAACTGGCTTAAGGTACTTCTCACCTCCGCTGCTAAGCGCTTGAGTTGAAGTAAAGTAGATTTTCCCGAGAAACCTTTTTGCACCAAGGCTTGGTTGCTGTCTATTTCTTCAGCAATAAAGTTGAGCCGTTCCGTCTCAATCACTTTGGTTTGCTGAAGGTTTTCAAGCTCTAAGTTTGCTCCAGAAATACTCTGCTCAATGATACTCAGTTTACTATCAAAGAATCGCTTTCTCGCTTCAAAGATCTTGTTTTGAACCAGTTGTGCTTCTTGTACGATATCGACACGGGGAATGCTTTCAAGATCATCAGACCATACAATCGTTGGAAGCTCATCAAGCTCCGCACTTAAACGGTTTTCCTTTGCTAGAGTATGGATAAAACGACCACTTAACGAATCCAACTTAGCCATAGCTTGACGCTTAGAAAGTTGAATTAATAACTGACCTTTTTCGACTAAATCCCCTTCCTGTACATATAGCTTTTCAATAATACCGCCTTCTAAATGCTGAATTTCTTGTCTCTTAGTGAGAACAGACAAATCACCATAAGCAATCGCTGCACTTTCTAATTTGGCTGTTGCAGCCCAGTAGCCAAGGCCTCCAAGAAAAACACTTAAGGTCACCACACCAAGTAAAATTGGTTTTCGAAAGCTTAGTCTCGCTTTGGGGCTAAAACGGTATACGATCTCGGTAGAACTCTGATTAACGGTTGGCAGTTGATTGCTCATTTCTTACCCTTGGGATATCTGTTCTTTCTTCGCCCATCAAACGTTTTAATACTTCATCTTTAGCGCCGTATAACTTGACTCGGCCGTCAGCCAAATACAACAGCCTATCCATTTGTCGTAACGTACTCGGATTGTGGGCAATGACGATAATCGTTGTACTCTGTGCTTTTAAATGGGCAATCAAACGTTGATACGCAGCCTCTCCCTCACCATCGAGGTTGGCATTCGCTTCATCGAAAATCACAATAGATGGGTCGCCATAAACGGCTCTTGCAAGAGCGATTCTCTGCCTTTCCCCCCCAGATAAACCACGGCCATTTTCACCAATAATGCAATCATAGCCTTTGTTTTTCTTGAGTATTAATTCATGACATCCTGCTAGTTGCGCCGCCTTGATGACTTTAGCCGGGTCTTCTTCTTTAAAGCGCGCGATGTTCTCTCGAATTGTGCCAGGAAATAACTCCACCTCTTGAGCGAGATACCCAAAATGCACGCCGCGATCTTCAGATGCCCATACGGAGACTTCCATTCCATCAAGAGTCACTTTACCCGCTAATGGCTTAACCGTACCTAATAACAGCCGAGCAAACGTCGATTTACCCGTACCAGAAGGGCCAATCACCCCAACAGCAACACCCGAAGGAATCGATAAGCTGATCGATGAGAGCACTGGTTCGGTTGCTCCAGGATGGCGATAGGCCAGTCCGGTAAGCTCATAGTGTCCTTTTGGTTTAGGCAGTGGCATATCTGATTCATCTTGGCGTACGATCGCATCGATTTCTTTCAACCTTTTATAGGCGCCTTTAGCAGACATCGCGCTTCGCCACGTGCCTATCGCCTGCTCCATCGGCGATAATGCCCGACTCATTAATATGGAGCTCGCGATCATCGCCCCTGCCGTGATTTCATGTTGGATTACTAACCATGCACCACCTCCCAGCAAAAATATCTGTAGTGATCCACGCACAAACTTAGAAAAGTTAGCCATGTAGATGGACTTACCTGCAACTCGCTCTTCAAGCACATTCACTTCACTCACGCGCGACTGCCACTTCTCTAAAAATGCATTCATCATCCCCATTGCGAGAATTGAATTGGAGTTTTGCGTGGCTAATTCAGCGTTGTTGATATGAGAAATCGCTCTGACTTCGCTCTCTTGCATTGTTTTACGCGTCATCAGCTCATTAAGTAGACCTAGGCTAAACAATACGATAGATCCAAGTAACGCGATGTGACCTAGTATCGGGTGCAATAAATACACAAATAAAATAAACAGCGGTGTCCAGGGCGCATCCAACAGTGGGTAAGGTGCTTGACTGCTCAAAAAGCTTTTGATGTTCTGAATGTCTCTCAGAGTTTGCGAGGTATAACTCTTCCCGGTATGTGATTGATATTGAATCGTGCGCTTGAGCATGAAAGCGGAGAGTTTTGTATCCATCCAATAACCAAAAGATTTACTCATTTGTGCTCGTGCAATGTCGATGATGGACATGGTTAACAGCGCGACAATTACGATGACAGTGAGCAAGAATAAAGTATCGGTTGAGTAGGAGGATATCACTCGGTTGTACACTTGAAGCATGTACAACGGAATCGAGAGAACCAATAAGTTGATAAGAAGGCTAAAAACGATCAGCAAGCCCGCAAGCGTGCATAGTTTTTGTTTCACTTCTTTGAAAACCGTTTTTTGCACGACTACTTCCGTTTAACGTGAAAATTGTAGGCGCCAGAAATACTAGCGCCTAGCTTAAGGTAACCTCAAATCGCTCTAGAGTGTCCGATTAGTGCACCTCAGCATGGCAGAGCCACGCAAACTAATTCCCATCCAGAGTTATTTTCAGTCGTTTAGATTACGAACAGATCAGCACCATAGGTGTTGATGTCAGTTTCAGTCACGCCAATAAGTTTCACTGTTAGATCAGCCCCATCGGTAAACACTGCATTCCCAACTGCATCGTAGCTAAAGCTTAAATCACCAAAGTCTGTGACAGAGTCGCTAATGATGTGCAAAGAGTCTTCACCAATGGTGAAATCAACAACTTTGGCTTCGCCATGGCCACCAAACTTATCCGTGAACACAAACTTATCGCCATTGCTGCCGCCAACTAAAACGTTGTCACCAGAACCAGCAACAAGAATATCTTCACCGACACCACCATTTAATTTATTGTCGCCCAGCAAACCCAACAGCAAGTCATTACCGGTACCACCGCCGAGGTAGTCGTTTCCTGTACCAGCCCTAAGGATGTCATCTCCAGCACCACCAGTTAGGCGATCATCGCCGTCGCCGCCGATCACATAATCATTACCGCCACCGCCAACAAACGAGTCATTACCACCAAAACCGATAAACAAATCATCGCCGCCATCGAAATCAGCAAATTGGTTATTTACACCTGCATCGCCTAAATACGTGTCATTGTCACTTGCGCTCATTTTTATTCCCTCTTAGCTTATTAATTGAATAGACCTTCTGTTCCACGTCTGACTAGATTCGTCACGACATGAGAAGTCTAATAGTCAACTGAATAGGAATAAGTTTGAATATGGGATGATATTTCAGACTGACATTTTAATAATAAATATAAAATTTAGTACTTTATAGAGTATTTTCTTTTTATTACAGCAAGTTAATACTAGTACTACAGGTTTCTCTTAGCCCAACTTGTAGCTTGCGTACGGTTCTTTACTTCTAACTTTCTAAAAATATTGTATAGATGTGATTTAATAGTATGCTCGCTGATAAATAAATAATCAGCGATTTCCATATTTGAACCACCTTCTTTCAACATTTTTAAAACCTGAACTTCACGCCGAGTAAGCTCAACCTCAATAGCAGGTTCGATAATGTTATTTGCTTCTCTACCTCGATAATAATTTACTAGCTGATCAAGTAATCTTCGAGACAGCCAGTTATCCCCTTTTATTATTGCTTTTAATCCCTGACAAACCTTGTCCATTGAATCTCCTGGACCAAATATACCTTTTACATGAGGCCAAGAAGCGAGTTCTTCTGTGTCTAAGTCATAACCTAGATTAAGCATTATGGTTCCTAGCACTTTATTACTATCTTTTAAATAAACTAAAGTTTCGGAAGGAATCTCAACTGAAAAATCAACAAGCAAAAAGTAGCGTTCCGGAATGAGTTCATGATAGCTAGGGTTTTTAGTATCAATGATCGTTATTTTAGTTTCTGTATTTTTAGAAAGCATTTCCTTAAAGTTTTCACTCTGTAAACTTTGTTGAGTGAGCATTAGGATTTCAGGCTTTTCCATATACTGTTCCATAATGTTTCTCATACTTTCAGTGACTTAACATTCTTAAATTAGTAGTTAATCGTCAGCACTTAGTTTGATATGTAAGTGCTAGTTCACAGAGTAAAGTTATTTGCTACTTTTTTAAATTCTAAAGTTATTAAAAAGAGAATCAAAAAAAGTGTTTCTCATAAAAGAAACACTTTTAACACATTCAGGTCACAGAAATTATTAAGAGTTTACTAAATTAGGCAACCTAATATTGCAATAGCATTACACCGTTAACGAGTTGTCTGAAATATTTTCCTTTGCCCAAATAAGTGCTTGAACTCTATTTTTCACATCAATCTTCTTGAAAATATTATGTAAATGCGTTTTTACCGTATTCTCGCTGACAAATAATTGTTCGGCGATTTGTTGATTGGACGCCCCCATGGAAAGAAAGGTAATTATTTGTTGCTCTCGTTTGGTCAGAATAGCGGAAACATTCTTATTTATAGGTTTGCAATGTCGACGAAGGTAAGTAATGTACTGCTGAGAAAACTTACGGCTGAACCACATATCTCCTTGAAGCACCTTACCAATACCAACTTGCAACGTTTTTATATCATCAGAGGTATAGAAAATACCGGCCAAAGTACGCCAAGCAAAGAGATCTTCTGTCGATATGGATTGCTCACAATTAATTAAGATTTCAAGCGTGTCTTTCTGCTTGGCGGCTTTAAACTCCGCATAACGGCGAAAAATTTCATCCGTGATCACGCTGCAATCAACAATAATGGCTGATGCAAGAGATTCATGTAACACTCCGTGAATCAGATTATCTGGCGTGATTAGAGCAACACTAATACCGAGTTTGGTCTCCAATACATCTTTCAACAGAGATGACTGTAGACTTCCCTCCGTGATTAAAATAACGTTTCTTTTTTTTTGCTGCTCCATCCTGATCGCATTCCCTTGGTCGTTTTTATTGAAATACGCAATAGATTTAGATAGAGCGGTAGTATTGTCAAGTATGAAAATCACTAGTACTAATTAATAACTCATTGAAGTGTCAATAATTTTTAAGTGGCAAGTATATGAGAGGTATTAGCATTTTTCAGACATTAAAAAAGGGAGTATAAACTCCCTTTTTGTGTTTGAGCAGGTGATTTAATCACGCACGTTAGAGGCAAAACACCACCTAACTTAGTGGATTGGAACTGCGTTTTTTTGGTTAAACTTACCAAAGTGTTGTTCTAACACTTCTGGCGTCAGCTTACCTTCCGCTTCCAGCTTTTTCAGCTCAGCGACGATCGCTTTTTGCTCTTCTAGCGACGGCAGTTTTACTTCTGGCTCCTGAGCGGTTTCTTGAGAAATTTGCTCTAGTTCTTTTTCGAAGTCATTCATAGTACTTACCTAAAATTAATGATTGAACTTTTAAACTTCGCCTATTCTATCCAACTCTATAACTTGAAGCTACCAACCATCTTGTCTAAACGAGAAGAGAGCGCTTGAAGATCGCGACTTGCATCCGCCAACTCTTCTGCTGTCGCGGTTGTCATTTCATTTATCGCGTTGATTTCTTCGATATTTTGATTAATGGTATGCACCACCGTGGATTGCTCTTCCGTCGCCGTTGCAACTTGTGTATTACGATCAGAGATGTCGGTGATTCGTTCAGAAATACTGATTAATACCTCGACTGCTTCATCGGTAGAAGTAACCCCTTCTATGGTGACCGCTTTGCCCGCTTCCATAGCATTTACCGCGTCTTGTGCGTCACTTTGAAGCTGATTGATCATGCGCTGAATCTCTTCTGTAGAATCAGCCGTGCGTGAAGCTAGGTTTCTTACCTCATCAGCAACAACCGCAAAACCACGTCCCTGCTCACCAGCACGAGCAGCCTCAATTGCAGCGTTTAGCGCAAGTAAATTCGTTTGCTCAGAGATGTCACGAATTACACCCAGAATCGAGCCAATATCTTTGGTTGTCGATGCCAACTGCGTAACAACAATATTGGTTGTTTCAACATCATCGGCTAGGCGGCTGATCACCTCTTTTGCTTTCATCACAACTTCTCGACCAGTTTGAGTGTTATCTGAAGCCTGATTTGCCGTATCAGCAGCGGTAGCAGCGTTCGATGCAATTTCACTGATGGTCGCACCCATTTGGTTGATAGCTGCAACTACTTGAATGGTTTGATCACGCTGCTCTTGGCTGTTGTCGTGTGTGGATGTTGCTTTCGTTGACACACTTTCTGCCGCTTGACTTAATGAGCCACTGGTTAAGGCAACCTCTTTCATCGTGGCATGAATCTTCTCAATAAATCCATTAAAGCCTTTTGAAAGCTGAGCAATTTCATCATTACCCTTAATTTCAATACGCTGCGCCAAATCGCCTTCACCTTGCCCAAGGTCGGTAAAACGATCGGCAATCAGTCGGATTGGTTTCGTAATGCTGTTTGCCAACCATACGCCCATGAGGATGAATACAACGGCAACAATGATGGTCGTAAACAGCATTTTTTTAGCTGTCGCATTCAGGTCTGCGAATACTTCATCAACGGGAACCACGCCAATAACAAACCAGTTCATTGAAGGAACATACAAACTAGAAACAAAAGTATCCTGCCCTTCAAACTCCACATTAATTAGGTTGAAGCTATTTTTGTTCAACAGCGCACTTGCGTCACTACCAAATAGTTTAGTGATAGAAGTTTGGTTCTTACCTTGTTGGCGGTGTATTTGAATCTGGCCTTGTTCATTAGTGAGGAACACGTAACCCGTATCTTCAATTTTAAACCCATTGAGCAAAGCAACCATGTCTCCCATAGATTTAGAGAGACCTGACATTGATGTACCATTAAGATCTTGGAAATTGGCAAACATTTTCACTTCGCCATTTGCCTCTTGGAACACACTCACGGACGTTTCTTGACCAGACGACGTAAATCCAAAGAACCAAGCATCTTGCGTTCGGTTAAGTTGACGTAAGAATCCGTTTTGATTCCAGTAATATGCCGTTTGACGATTCGCTACCGACGCATCATTAAGACCATACTGTGATTTAACGTTATTGAGCTGCTGAACCAACTGAACTTCTACTGACGGATCACGGTCTGTATTAGATAGGGCTTCAACAATAAATTCGTTTGTAGCCAGCTGTTTTGCCGCTTGTTGCATTTCGACAACTTCGCGGTCAATTTCGGTATTGATTTGCTGCAACATCGCAGGTAGCTCGATGTCAATAAGACGATGGCTCAATACATCTCTCGCATGACGCTGAGCCATAACACCAACAATGATTGTTGATGCTAGAACAGCAAACGTAATGCCAAGTACAACCTTCTGTTTGATGCTCAAGGAATGAAGTTTCAACATATTCGGACCTTTTAAAAGAATCACTTGTTATTGGCCCCACAAGGGGAATCAGGTGCATATCTCATGACACGCACACCACGGAATCTTTATCGGCTCATATGTACAAAACTAGAGGCATTTCTCATTATATTATGAAAAATAAATGTAACACACTGTCAAATAAGCACTTTCAGAGATAGCACGTACTTGCAATTCTCTGTAGCGTCCCAATATTGAAAAGATAAATTGCAATAGAGCGTTGGAACTTTTTTCACATGGAAAATGACCAATACTCAACACGAAAATCATATGGATACCGAGAGTCCAAAGCATGCATAAATCTAACTTCGAAACTCTTCAGCAATACTTAGAGTCGCAGATCATCGGACAGCAAGATCTGGTAAAGCAACTGCTTGTTGCGCTTCTTGCGGATGGGCATATTTTAGTTGAAGGCCCTCCTGGGTTAGCAAAAACCCGTGCAGTAAAATCACTCTCAGACTGTGTTGAAGGCGACTTCCACCGCATTCAGTTCACCCCTGATTTGCTGCCAGCCGATTTAACCGGCACCGATATCTTCCGTCCCGAAACCGGAGAATTCACTTTCCAATCAGGTCCTATCTTCAACTCGCTTATTCTTGCGGATGAGATAAACCGTGCACCAGCCAAAGTACAAGCGGCAATGCTTGAAGCAATGGCAGAGAAACAAGTCACAGCAGGTCGTCATACCTACCCGCTGCCAGAGTTGTTTTTGGTTATGGCAACTCAAAACCCGATAGAGCAAGAAGGGACCTACCCCCTTCCTGAAGCGCAGCTAGACCGCTTTTTATTGCATTTAGAAGTGGAATACCCAGATGCGGAGCATGAGCTATCTATCTTGCGTATTAACCGCGGAGAAGCAAAAGGCGAAGCAAAGGTTGAACGCCCAATGTTAAGCCAACAAGATATATTCACCGCACGTAAAGAAGTGTTGGATATTCATATGGCAGAAACGATAGAGCAGTACATCGTCCGTTTAGTTATGGCGACACGTCAAGCCAACAAATATGACACTGAGTTGGACAAATGGTTGTCAATGGGTGTGAGTCCGCGTGCTACCATCGCTCTTGATCGCTGTGCACGTGCGCACGCTTGGCTTGCTGGTCGTGATTTTGTCTCTCCGGAAGATGTTCAAACCATGGCTTATCCGGTACTGCGCCACCGTTTATTGTTGAGTTACCACGCTCAAGCTGAAGGCATTACGGCAAACCAGGTCATCGATAAACTGCTAAACCTTGTTGGCAGTGCATAAACGAGTGAGTGATATGTCCGCTACACATTCATTACCACCTCATGCGAATGGGGTGACATTAACCCTTGAAGAGCTGCTCCAATATCGCACTCAATCTGTACGTTGGTTACCACCAGCACAGAGTCTCTGGTCGCAGATGAGTGGTAACCATACCAGTCGCCAAAAAGGGCGAGGTATGGATTTTATGGAGGTGCGCCAATATCAACCTGGCGACGATATTCGCAGCATTGATTGGCGAGTCACCGCTAGGACCGGTAAAGCACATACGAAGTTGTTTGCAGAAGATAAAGAGCAAGCGGTCATTCTTTATCTTGATCTAAGTTCTAGTCTACATTTTGGATCTAAGTATGTACTCAAATCCGTTCAATTGGCCCACTTTGCCAGTGTTCTAATTTGGCTAACTCTAGCTAAAAAAGATCGCATCGGCGCAGTGATTGATGACGGACATCAATGTCTTGAATTTCGCCCCTCTTCTTTACAAAGACAAGGGCTGCGGATTCTTAACGCCATAGTCGACATACATAATGCGCAAGTAACTCGTACTGCAAGCAACGACACTCGTACACTGCCGTATGCACAAGTATTGGAGACACTTCATACGCTCACCCCAAAAGGCAGCGAATTGATTATGCTCAGTGATTTTGCCCACGTAATACCAACGGAACTGGCACAACTACGTCGACTCAAACAACACAATAGCGTAAGGGCTGTTCAGTTTTATGATCCGTTAGAAAGAGGCGAAACAGACTTTAGAGGTCAAGTGAAAGCTTCGGATGGGCTGCATAGTCAATGGTTTAACTTTGGCTCTAAAGGACAACGAAGAGAACTCGAAAGCCATTTTACCCAACATCAAGAAACCATTAAGCAGCAATGCCATTCAATAGCAATTCCATTTAACACGCTATCAAGTGGCTGGCCCTTAATTTCACAATTAAGCTAACAAACTGACAAGCAGTATTTATTAAGCAGTAATAATAATGACAACAAACAACCAAAGCCTAGACCTTGAACCTTTGATTTTGCCAAACGCACCGGATTGGTTTCCGCTCGCTTGGGGATGGTGGGTGGTGCTTGCAGCCACCTTGCTCTTCGTTTTCGGCATTTGTCTTTATGTGAGATGGCGTAAAAAACACTTACGCGCAAAAAAGACAGCATTAACACTTTTAACTCAACCTACCGCGCCTCATACCCCCTCTTCTGCTCTGGAAATATTGCGCCAGGCAGCATTGAGTTACTTTCCGCGTGAAGAGATCGCACCATTAACCGGAATCGCTTGGTATGAATTTCTCGATAGCCATACCAAAGAAAGTCGATTCGTAGACAAACAACATCAATGGCAAGAAGCGTTGTATCAGAATTCTTCCCAAGGGCAGCATCAAAGCTTGGTAGACGATTGTGTCTTTTGGATAACCTACGCTTTGCCACCAAAGAAAAAGGCAAATAACCGTGACTGAGCAAACACTCATAACCGATCTTGCCCAATGGCTAAACATCGAATTTGTCTGGTGGTGGGCACTGTTTTTGTTGCCCATCCCCTGGCTGGTATACAAGTTCCTGCCACAAGAATCTCAACAAGCCGAGATCAAATTGGCGTACTTACCGACTAATGAGAATAGCAGCAAACCTAAGCAAGCGCTGCAAAAAGCGCTTTCAATCGCGATCTGGGGCCTTCTTGTCGTCGCTTGTGCACGTCCAGTTTGGTTTGGTGATCCCGTTGAATTCCAACCCAAATATCGGGACTTGATGTTAGTCGTCGATCTGTCCGGTTCGATGCAGCAGGAAGACATGGAACTCAACGGCGAATATATCGATCGCCTCACAGCAGTCAAAAAAGTTCTGTCTGATTTCGTAGCAAAGAGAAAAGGTGACCGTCTCGGAGTTGTTTTGTTTGGCGACCATGCTTATTTGCAAACACCACTCACTGCAGACCGAAAAAGCGTCATGCAACAGATTAATCAAACCGTCATCGGTTTGGTTGGTCAACGAACCGCCATTGGTGATGGTATTGGTTTAGGCACAAAAACCTTTGTAGACAGTGATGCTCCCCAACGAGTCATGATTTTGCTCAGTGACGGCAACAATACTGCAGGGGTGCTCGAGCCGCTAGAAGCAGCGGAAATTGCGAAAAAATACAACGCCACTATTTACACCGTGGGCGTGGGCGCTGGTGAAATGATGGTGAAAGAGTTTTTCATGACTCGCAAAGTCAACACCGCAGCCGACTTAGATGAACAAACACTGACTAAAGTGGCAGAGGTGACAGGTGGACAATATTTTCGAGCGCGAGATACGGAAGAGCTCGAAAAGATTTATGACACAATCAACCAGCTAGAACCCGTATCTAGCGACACACAAACTTGGCGCCCACAGTCTGAATGGTTTCCATATCCATTAAGCGCTGCATTTGTATTATCGGTATTGTTATTCCTATTAAGGAGAAAACATGGCTGAGTTTATTTTCCTCAATCCTTATTGGCTTTTGGGGCTCATCGTGATCCCTATAGCACTCTTGCTTAATCACAAATTTAGAGCCCAAAAGTCCACACTGATTGCCCCTCACCTATCGCGGATGCTCGGACAAAACACGCAGTCTAAGCATTACTTCACTCTATGGGGTTTAGCTTGGGCAATAACTTGCATTTCATTAGCGGGGCCAAGCTGGCAGTCCAATGCTCGACCAAGCTTTGAGTTAAACCAAAACCGTATCTTGGTACTTGATATGTCTCGCTCTATGTTTGCTACAGACATCAAACCCAATCGGCTAGCACAAACACGTTATAAGGCGCTCGATTTGCTGCCAAAATGGAAAGAGGGAGCCACTGGACTTATTGCTTACGCTGGCGATGCCTATAACTTAAGTCCACTGACAACTGATTCCAGTACGCTTGCGGGCATTATCGAAAATTTGTCACCAGAGCTGATGCCTTTTCAAGGAGCAAACCTGCCTGCCGCGATTGAACTTGCGATCAACCAGTTTTCTCAAGCCGGCACGCAACAAGGCGATATCATCGTGTTAGCGGATGATCTTGATACGTCAGAGCTGTCTCGCGCGTTAGATTTAGTCCAAGGTACAAAGTTTCGCATTTCTGTTCTTGCCGTCGGGACTCCTAACGGTGCACCTATCGCGCTGCCCGACGGCTCTCTGCTAAAAACGGCACAAGGCACAACCGTCGTAGCGAAAACAAATCTGAAAAATCTACAAACGCTAGCGAATAAGACTGGTGGCCTATTTGTTCCTATTCAACACACCAACCGTGACGTTGAAAACATCGCGGCCTTTACCAATAACATTGGTAGCCAGCTTTCTGCGACCCAAAGCGAAGAAGTTAAAACTGATTCTCGTCTCAACAGTGGCTTTTGGTTACTGCCGTTGTTACTTCTTCCTGCGGCTTTACTGTTTCGACGCGGCCTGATTTGGATGGTAGTTGCGACTGTAGTCCCAGTAACGTGGACACCGCATGCAGAAGCTAATCCGTTCTTAAATGCCGACCAACAAGGAGCGGAACTCTACAAGCAAGGTGAGTATGAACAGGCGCAAAACCTATTTACAAACCCAAGCTGGAAAGGAGCCGCCAGTTATCAAAAAGGTGACTACGAAGCCGCTATCGAAGCATTTTCTCATGATGCCTCCCTTAACGGCCGCTATAACCTCGCCAACTCGCTCGCTCAAAATGGTCAATTAGAAGATGCGGCTGATTTGTATAAAAAACTGCTAGAGGAAAAGCCTAACTTTGAAGCCGCGAAGAAAAACCTATCGGTTGTAGAAGAAAAGCTAAAACAG